>DHHS01000169.1:684-15851 GCA_002403415.1 Sphingomonas sp. UBA4766
GGGACGCTCGACCTGAGCGTCGATCCGCGCAACGGGCGCTATGACGTGGGGGTGCGCGGCGCGATTGCCGCCCTTGCCGTGCGCGGGCTGGGGGTCGCTGATATCGGTGCGAGCTTGCGGATTGCGCCCGAACCCGGCGGACGCCGCGCTGCGGTGACGGGGACCGCGACCGCGCGGATGACGCGGCTCGACAACGGGTTTTTCAACGCGCTCACCCAAAGCCTCCCCCAATTATCGGCGCGTGTCGCGCGGGGGAGTGATGGCGTGCTCCACCTCGACGCATTGACGCTGACCTCGGCGGGGTTGCGGGTTGCGGGCGCGGGCTATCGGCGGCGCGACGGGATCGTGCATTTCGGTGGCACGGGCGATCAGACGCGCTATGGCGCGTTCACGCTGGCGCTGGACGGCGCTTTGTCGCGCCCGGCGATTGCGCTGCGGCTGGCGCGTCCCGCCGACGGGCTGGGGCTGCGCGATGTCGCGGCACAGCTTGTGCCAGAGGCGAGCGGCTATTCGGTAACCGCATCGGGCGGGTCGACTCTGGGCGACTTTACTGCGCACGGCCAGCTGCTGCTCCCCACCGGCGCGCCGAGCAGCATCGCGGTTGCGGCACTGCGTGTCGCGGATTTTCAGGCGGGCGGCCATCTACGCATTGTCGAGGGCGGGGTTGACGGGAAGCTCGACGTGAGCGGCCCGGCGCGCGGCGCGATTGGGCTGTCGATCTCTGGCGGCGATCAGCGAGTCGAGGCGCATCTCGACGCCGATGACGCCGCGGTGATGGAGGGGGTGCGCTTGCGCCGGGGGCGATTGGATGTGGTTGCCCTGCTCGGCGATGATGGCCCGACAATAGACATGCGCGCGAACGGCACGGGGTTGCGACGTGGCAATCTGGTGCTGGGTCGGTTCGCGCTTGCCGCCGCGCTCAAGGACGGCACGGGCCGTGTGACCGCAGAGGCGAGTGGCACGCGCGGTCGCGCCTTCACCCTGCGTGGCACCGCCGATGTGACGCCCAACCGTTACCGCATTACCGCCGACGGCGCGCTTGATGGGCGCCCGATCGCGCTGGCGACCCCGGCGATGGTGACGCGCGCGGGGGCGGCATGGCTGCTCGCGCCGGTCCGCATCGGCTTTGCGGGCGGTGAGGCTGAAGTGGGCGGCAAGTGGGCGGCCGATGCGTTTGCGCTTGATGCGACGCTGTCGCGGATGCCGATGTCGGTGCTCGACCTGGCTTATCCCGGCGCTGGCCTGTCGGGGAGTGCGTCCGGCAGGTTGCGGTACGCCTCGGCGGGGGATGCTGCACCGACCGGGCGGGTGACGCTGACCGTGCGGGGTTTGAGCCGGGCGGGGCTGGTGCTCGCATCGCAACCGATTGATCTGGGGCTGGCGGGTGTGCTGACGGCGGAATCGCTGGGCCTGCGCGCGGTCATGGCGTCGGGCGGCAAGACAATCGGGCGAGCGCAGGCGCAACTGTTGCCGCAAGGGACGGGCGACCTGCTGAAGCGGCTGGAGAACGCCCCGATCTTTGGCCAGATTCGCTATGATGGCCCTGCGGACAGCTTATGGCGGCTGACGGGGATTGAGCTGTTCGATCTCTCGGGCCCGGTGGCCATTGGTGCGGACGTCGCCGGGCGGGCCAATGACCCGCGCATCACCGGCGCGCTGCGGGCCAAGGGCGCGCGGATCGAAAGCGCGCGCACCGGCACCGTCCTTACCAATGTGACCGGCGCAGGCAGCTTTGCCGGGTCGGTGCTGCGGATCGACAATTTTGCCGCCGACGCGGGCAAGGGCGGGCGCGTGACCGGGCGCGGCGCGTTCGACTTTGCCGCCGCGCACGGCTTTGGCATCGACTTGTCGCTGCAAGCCGCAAAAGCCGTGATGATCAACCGCGACGATATTGGCGCAACGGTCAGCGGGCCGATCACCATTCGGTCTAATGGCGATGGCGGGGTGATTGCGGGCGACGTCCAGCTTGACGCCAGCCGTTACCGGCTGGGGCAGGCGGTCGCTGCGACCGCCGTGCCCCGGCTGGCGGTGCGCGAAATCAATCTGCCGGGTGAGGGGGAAGCGGTGGAGCGTGCGCGCGCCGAACCCTGGCGGCTCGACATTCGCGCGCGTGCGACCGATGCGCTGGAGGTGTCGGGGTTGGGGCTGACCAGTCGCTGGTCAACGACGATGCAGCTTGGCGGCTCGGTGGAGGAGCCGGTGATCGCGGGCCGCGCCGATATTGTGCGCGGGACTTTCGAGTTTTCGGGCCGGGCGTTCGACATCAGCCGGGGGACGATCCGCTTTCTGGGCACCTCGCCGCCCGATCCCGCGATCGACCTGACTGCCAATGCCGATACCACCGGGCTTACCGCTTCGATCCGGGTGACGGGGCAGGCGACGCGCCCCGACATCAGCTTTGCGAGCACGCCCGCGCTGCCGCAGGATGAATTGCTCTCGCGGCTGCTGTTCGGCACTTCGATCACCAATTTGTCCGCGCCAGAGGCGTTGCAGCTCGCCTCCGCCATTGCCTCGCTGCAAAGCAGGGGCGAGGGGTTGAACCCCATCAACGCACTGCGCCGTGTGGCGGGGCTCGATCGGCTGCGCATCCTGCCCGCCGACACCAGTGTTGGCCGCACGACGTCGATCGCTGCGGGCAAGTTCATTACCCGGCGGCTTTATGCCGAAATCGTCACCGATGGGCAGGGCTATTCCGCGACCCGCGTAGAGTTTCAGATCACCCGGTGGCTGTCGATCCTGTCAACGGTATCGACGCTGGGCCGCCAGAGCGTGAACGTGCGGGTGTCGCGGGATTATTAGGGATTGGCTCGGGCAGGCTGCAACGCCCGCTAACCGATCACCGCGCGCACTGCGTCCGCCAGCTTGCCCGGCACGTCATCGCCGAAATCAGGGTAAAGATCGGGTTCGATTACTTCCAGTTCCATCAATGCGAGATGACCATCGGGTAATCGGATCAGGTCAACCCGGGCATAGAGCGGCGGGTGCGAGAGCGCCGCCAGCGCCCGCGCGGCGACCGCATGCGCTTGCGGATCGGCGGTGATGGCGGTTGTCGCGCCGCCGAACTGCGGCTGAATGCGAAAGTCGCCGCCTTGCGCGACCTTGCGCACGGCATGGCTGAAGGTGCCGCCGATGTAGAGGAGTGAAAGCTCGCCTTCCTCGCCCACCGCTGACAGGAACGGCTGGATGATCGCATCGGCAAGCGGCACGACCGGATCGCCGCGTCGCACGCGATCGGTGCGATAACTCCCGGCCGAGACTTGCGGCTTAATCACCAGCGCATCGGTATCGAAGCGGCTGAACGCCGCCGCCACGCTGGTGGCATCGGCATCGCCGAACCAACTGGGCACGATCGGCACGCCCATAGCCTCAAGCTCGGCGAGGTAGGTCTTGCGCATGTTCCAGCGTAGCAAGGTTGGCGGATTGAACAGCGGCATAGCGTCTGGCCAATTCTCCAGCACCGCTGTCCAACGCGCTGATTCGATATGATATCCCCAGACGAACAGCGCGAGTGCCGCTGCGCCGTCACCCGGACCTGCCGTCCACGGGCGCGGCGCGAGCGTCATCCCGCGTGCGGCAAACGCTGCCCGATAGTCCTCGACCATATCCGCCGCTTGCGCCGCATAATCGCTGTCGGCGGCAGGCATCAGCACATCGACGGCGCGCATCCGATCAGGCAGGCGCGCCGACGATCGTTTTGACCTCCATGAAATCGGTCAGGCCGTATTTGCCGTTTTCGCGGCCATTGCCCGATTGCTTGTAGCCACCAAAGGGGGCCGCACCGTCCGGGCTCCAGCTGTTGATCGTCACCAGCCCGGCGCGCAGCCGTGGCGCCACCTGCACCGCCGCCGCCGCATCGCCCGAAATCGTCGCCGACAAGCCATAGGGCGTGTCGTTGGCAATCGCGACGCCCTCATCCAGCGTGTCATAGCTGGTGATGGTGGCGACGGGGCCAAATGTTTCCTCCTGCGCGATCCGCATGTCGGGGGTCACATCGGCGAACAGCGTCGGGCGGATGTAATATCCCGAATTGCGCCCATCCGGCCGCCCGGTGCCGCCGGTGACCAGCGTCGCGCCCTCATCAATCGCCGACTGGATCAGGCCCTGGATCTTGTCGAACTGCGCCTTGTTGACGACGGGGCCGATATGCGCGCCCATTTCCGCCGGGTCGCCGACCTGCGTTGCCTCAAACATCGCCTTGGCCACCGCCGTTGCGGCTTCGGTCTGGGATTTGTGGACAAGCAGGCGGGTGGGCGCGATGCAGCTTTGCCCGGTGTTCGCCAGCACGCCCATCAGCGTCGGCGGCAGCACGGCCTGCAGGTCCGCCCCTTCGAGCACGAGGTTCGGCGCCTTGCCGCCCAGTTCCTGATGCACGCGCTTCACGGTGGCTGCGGCGGCTTGCGCGACGGCAATCCCGGCGCGGGTCGAACCCGTAAAGCTCACCATGTCGACGTCGCGGTGGCTCGACAGCGCGGCCCCCACGCCGGGGCCATCGCCATTGACCAGGTTGAACACGCCGGCCGGAACCCCAGCCTCATGCAGGATTTCGGCGAGGATCACTGCACAGCTCGGCGCTTCCTCCGACGGTTTCAGGATCATGGTATTGCCGGCTGCAAGGGCGGGTGCGACCTTTGCCGTGATCTGGTTGAGCGGCCAGTTCCAGGGCGTAATCATCGCGACAACGCCCAGCGGCTCGTGCACTACCTTGGCACGGCCCAGCTTTTCCTCGAACGTAAACTCGCCCAGCGCCTTCAGCGTCGAGATGAAATGGCCAAGGCCCGCGGGCACTTGCGCAGCGGACGCAAAGCCGATCGGCGCACCCATTTCCGCGCTCACCGCCTTGGCAAGGTCGGGCATCCGGCTCTTGTAAACTTCGATAATGCGGGCGAGCAGCGCGCTGCGTTCCTCAACGCTTGTCTGCGACCAGTCATCAAAAGCGGCGCGCGCCGCGGCAACGGCGGCGTCAACATCGGCGGCGCTACCCAGCGTGATTTCGGTGCAGGGCGCTTCAGTGGCGGGGTTGATGACATGGTGGCGGGTGCCGCCGATGCTGTCGACCCAGGCGCCGTTGATATAATGTTGCGTGTAGCTTTGCATTGCCTTGCTCTCCATCTGGGCCTCAAGTTTTTTTCGAGGACTCGGTATGGACGTTAAATGGCGGGCGCGGGCGCGGCTTGCAAGGGGCGCGTGGTCGAGCCACGCAATGGCACGGGCCATGGTCGCCCGGGCGCGGCCAGCGCATCTGGCCCGGCGTTTCCCACGCCTTCGGGGCAAGTAAACGACTTCGGACTGTGCCTCCGGGGCCATTTCGACGTCGTGAGCGGTGTGCCCGCGCTTGCGATCACGCTGCCCGGCGTTCCCAATGGTCGATCGGATCGGCGGTGTTAGTGGTGTCCTCGCCCTTGAAATGGAACTGGCTGGTCAGCTCAGTGAGGCGCGACGCCTCGTTCGCCAGCGCGCGAGCGGCGGTATTCGATGCCTCCACCATCGCCGCATTTTGTTGAGTCACCTTGTCGATATCGTGGATGGCGCTGTCGACGGTGGACATCAGTTCGACCTGTCGGCCCGCCGTGTCGGCGATTTCGGTGACCAGCGTGCGGATTGACAGCACACGGTTCAGCGTCGCGTTGACGCTGCTGTCCGTTGCCTCGACCAGCTTGACGCCGCGCGCGATCTGCTCGCTGCTATCTTGGATCAGCTTTTTGATTTCGGCAGCGGCTTCACCCGCCTTTTCTGCCAGGTTGCGCACTTCGGTCGCGACGACCGCAAAGCCACGCCCCGCCTCGCCCGACCGCGCTGCCTCTACACCGGCGTTGAGTGCAAGCAGTGTCGTCTGAAAGGCGATGCCGTCGATCAGCCCGACGATGCCGCCGATCGCGCCAGCCGACTGAGCGATTGATTCCATCGCCGCCTTTGCCGCTGTTACATTTTCGTGCCCACGCTGAGCCTCGGTCGAGGCGATGGTGAACAGCGTGTCGCTCTCCCGCACGCGCTGCGCGACATCGGTGACGGCCGTGTTGGCGAGCGCCGTTGCGGCGGCGGTTTCCTCCAGCGATGCGGCCTGCGACTCGGTGCGCCGCGCCAGATCGTCCGAACCGCTGCTGATCTCGGCAATGTGGTGGCGCACGCTTTCGATTGCACCGACGAGCATCCCCAGCATGTCCTCTAGCTGGGTAACGGTCTGATTGAAGCTGTGCCGGAGCGATTCGTGGTCGCTGCCGAAGTGCCGGGCGATGCGCACGGTCAGATCGCCCTGGCTCAGTCGTTCGAGCGCGCCACCCATTTCGGCGATGACAGTCGCATTTTCGCGCTGCATCGCCTCGGATTGGGCCTGTGCGTGCTCTGCGACCTCGATCGCCTTCTGCGATTGGTCGAGCAACGCGACCAGCTTCACAGCGGTCCAGCTAAGGATGCCGGTCTCGACCAGCACAACGACGGCATGCAGCAAAACGCGGCCAAGATTGGCTCCGCCATCAAACACGAACTGCGGTCCCACCAAATTGAGCACCAGATGGTGCGCCGCCGTAACCACCGTGGCGGCGATAATCGGTCGCCAGTCGCACATGATGACAAGCGCGGCGAGCACCGCAAAGAAGATCAAGTGCATGTCGATTTGCCAGGGATGGCCGCGTGATACGAATACCAGCGCGGCTGGGACCAGCGGCGCGGCAATGCCGGTGACGATGCGCGCTGACACGCCAACGTCTTTGCGAATCAGGTTGTAGGTCGGCATCACCATCGCGGCGAGGGCAAGCGCCGTCGCTGGCCAAATATGGTCGCTGCCAATTACAAGTCCCGTTGCCAGCACGGCCAGCACGCCGGCACCCATCAGGGCAACCAGTGTCCTTGCGCCCACATCGCGCAAATGGTCGAGCGTTAGCGACATCAAAAGGCCTTTCGCTTGGAGCTATTGGTACCGCAGGTTGCGGCCTCGGCGTTGAGCAGGAGTACGCCTCGGCTGAGGGCGAACCAAAATGGATTGCGGCCCCGTGCGTCGATAATCAGGCTGCCTGGAATCGGCCCTTGCCCGCGCAGGCGGATTTCGCGGTTGAGCAGGACGCTGGCCGCATTGGCGCCGATCGGCAAGGCTAGCATTGCTCCGCGCGCAGGGGGCGCCAGTGTCATGATGATGATCACGATGGCTGCCAGGCCAGTTTGTGTCAGCAGCTGTGTCTGCGCACCGCGCATCAAGAAGAACCTATGATAACTAAAGCGACCGGTCGGACCGGCCGCGATGTGGATGCGGCGATGTACGAAGATCGGTCCCGATCGTCTTCGACCGCTGCTCAATTGGTTTATCGGCATAAAGGTTAATAATGTCACCATTTCGGTGTGAATTTTTGCAGGCGCAGCAAAATACGGGTTGAGGGAGCGCGCGCAGACTCTCCGCAGGGCCCTCGGTGTCGCTCGCGCGTTGATTCCGGCGGTGTGCGACCAACTGCCCAGACAGCAAAACGCCCGGGGTGTCTCCACTCCGGGCGCCAGCGAGTTCGTTAATTTGTGGATCGATCAGGATGAATAATACATGTCAAACTCAACTGGGCTGGGAGTCATTTCCCAACGGGCGACGTCTTCCATCTTCAGCTCGATATAGCTTTCGATCTGATCCTTGGAAAACACATCGCCCTTCAGCAGGAAGTCATGGTCCGCGGCCAGGCTCTCAAGTGCTTCGCGCAAGCTACCGCACACCGTCGGCACTTCCTTCAATTCTTCGGGCGGTAAGTCATAGAGGTTCTTGTCCATCGCCTCGCCGGGGTGAATACGGTTCTGGATGCCGTCGAGCCCGGCCATGAACAAGGCTGCATAAGCGAGATAGGGGTTAGCCATCGCATCGGGGAAGCGCACTTCGACGCGCTTTGCCTTGGGCCCGGCGCCGTAAGGAATACGGCAAGACGCCGAACGGTTGCGCGCCGAATAGGCCAGCAATACCGGCGCTTCATAACCCGGCACCAGCCGCTTATAGCTATTGGTCGTCGGGTTGGTGAACGCATTTACTGCCTTGGCATGTTTGATGATGCCGCCGATGAAGTAAAGGCACATGTCGGACAGACCAGCATAGCCGTTCCCCGCGAACAGCGGCGATCCCTTGTCCCAGATCGACATATGGGTGTGCATGCCGCTGCCATTATCTTCCTTGATCGGCTTGGGCATGAACGTCGCGGTCTTGCCATAAGCGTGCGCGACCTGATGGACGACATATTTATAAATCTGCATCCGGTCGGCGGTTTGCGTCAGCGTGCCAAAGGTCAGGCCCAGCTCGTGCTGCGCGGCGGCGACTTCATGGTGATGCTTGTCGCACGGCAGGCCCATTTCCATCATCGTCGACACCATTTCGCCGCGAATATCGACGCAGCTATCGACGGGTGCGACCGGGAAATAGCCGCCCTTCGCGCGCGGACGATGGCCCAGATTGCCGCCCTCATAATCGCGACCAGTATTGGTCGGCAATTCGATGTCGTCGATCTTGTAATAGCTGGTCGAATAGCTGGTTTCGAACTGCACATTATCGAAGATGAAGAATTCTGCTTCGGGTCCCACATAAACCGTGTCGCCGATGCCGCTGTTTTTCAGATAAGCCTCGGCGCGCTTGGCAGTGCTGCGCGGGTCGCGCGAGTAAAGCTCGCCCGTAGACGGCTCGACAATATCGCAGAACAGGATCAGCATCGGCGTCGCGCTGAACGGGTCGATATAGGCCGCGTCAAGATCGGGCTTCAGGATCATGTCGCTTTCGTTGATGGCTTTCCACCCGGCAATTGACGATCCGTCGAACATCAGGCCGTCGGTCAGCTCATCTTCGCCGATCACCGACGACACCATGGTCAAATGCTGCCACTTGCCCTTGGGGTCGGTAAAGCGCAGGTCAACCCACTCAATTTCATTATCGGCGATCATCTTCAGGATCGTGTCGGGGGTATTCGCCATGGCGGGTTCCTTTCAACTAGCTGATATTTCTGGCCGCGGGGGCCCAAGAAACTGCACGATTCGGATGCGCGGTAAGCAATTCTCGGCGCGGAGCATGGCCGAAGTTGCTGCGCTGCGTCAAATAGCGTTTTCGTCGCGCTCGCCGGTGCGAATGCGTACGGCGGTTTCCACTGGCAACACAAAGATTTTGCCGTCGCCGATGCGGCCGGTGTGCGCGGCCGACGCAATCGCCTCGACCACGCGTGGCGCGAGCAGATCGTCGACGACGACTTCGAGCTTCACCTTGGGCAGGAAGTCCACGACATATTCGGCACCGCGATACAGTTCGGTATGGCCTTTTTGGCGGCCAAAGCCCTTTGCCTCGGTAACGGTGATGCCCGACACGCCGACTTCGTGTAGCGCTTCCTTCACTTCGTCGAGCTTGAAGGGTTTGATAATCGCTTCGATCTTTTTCACTCAGGGCTCCCCATGGCGGTGTTGGCCGCCCCCATTGCTTGGCTGACGCGTATCAATGATCGTGCCAGATGCAACCGCGCCCGGCAATGCTTGACAAAGCAGGGGTAGGTGCGCAGCGGCGTTGCTCAATTATTGGGCGATACGCGGGGTCGTGCCGGATTTTTGAGCAGGCGTCGGCTCAATAGGGCGGCTGATGTTTGCCCGTCGGGCTCAGGGTGAAAATCTCGCAACCATCCTCGGTGATGCCGATCGAATGTTCGAACTGTGCCGAGAGCGATCGGTCGCGCGTCACTGCGGTCCAGCCATCGTCGAGCAGCTTCACATCGGGGCGGCCGATGTTGATCATCGGTTCGATCGTGAAAAACATGCCGGGCTTCAGCAACGGGCCGGTGCCGGGGCGGCCGACATGCACCACCTCAGGTGCGTCGTGGAACAAGCGGCCGACGCCGTGGCCGCAAAAATCGCGCACCACGCCATAACGGTGCCGTTCGGCATGGCTTTGGATCGCGTGGCTGATGTCGCCCAGATGGTTGCCGGGCCGCGCCTGTTCGATGCCGAGCATCAGGCATTCATAGGTCACATCGACCAGCCGCCGCGCCTTTAACGGAACGTCGCCGACCAGGAACATCCGGCTCGAATCGCCATGCCAACCGTTCAGCAGGGGAGTGACATCAATGTTGACGATATCACCGTTTTTCAATGTTTTGTCGCCCGGAATGCCGTGGCAGACGACATGGTTGATCGAAATGCAGCAGCTATGCGTATAACCGCGATAGCCGATCGTCGCGGGCACGCCGCCCCCGTCCACAATAAAGCGGCGGATCAGGTCATCGAGCAGCCCGGTCGTCACGCCGGGCATGACATGCGCGGCAATCATGTCGAGCGTCTGGGCGGCCAGCAACCCGGCGGCGCGCATGCCGGCAAATCCATCGGCATCGTGGAGCTTGATCGCGCCAGTGCGCGCCATCGGCGTGTCGGCGTTCGTCACGGTGAGATAATCGGTCATGCTACTTTGATAATGCGTCTGCGGCAACTTTGCGAGAGGCGTCGACCATGGGCTAGCGGCGCGCGCGCATTGCCTCTATCGACGGATAGCATGAACGAACGCATTTGGACTGCCGCGCTGGTCGTGATTGGCGACGAGATCCTGTCGGGCCGTACGCAGGACAAGAATGTCGCGCAGATCGCGCTGTGGCTGAACGTGCAGGGTATTCGCCTGGCCGAAGTGCGAGTGGTGGCGGACCGGACCGATGCGATTGTCGAGGCGGTCAACACGCTGCGGGCGCGCAATGATTATCTGTTCACGACCGGCGGCATCGGCCCGACGCATGACGACATCACGGTCGACGCGATTGCGGCAGCGTTAGGCGTGGCGGTGGTTCACCACCCGCGCGCCGTCGCGGTGCTGGAGCGCTATTACGAAACGCGCGGCGGGCTGACCGAAGCGCGCAAGCGCATGGCCCGGGTGCCGGAAGGGGCCGACCTGATCGAGAACCGGATGTCGGGTGCGCCGGGCATCCGGCTGGGCAATATCTTCATCATGGCGGGGGTGCCGCATATCACCGCGGGGATGCTTGAAGCGCTGACCGGCACGCTGGAGGGCGGCAAGCCGCTGGTCGCGCGCACAATTGGCTGCTGGGTGGCGGAAAGCGAGGTCGCTGATCTGCTGCGCCATGCCGAACGCGATCATGAAGGGGTCGTCATCGGCAGCTATCCGTTCTTCCGCGAAGGCCGGGTCGGTGCCAATTTTGTCGTGCGCGCCACCGATCAGGCGTTGGTGGATACGTGCATTGCCGCGCTGGCCACAGGGCTCGGCGCGGCGGGCTATGCCATTGTCGATGGTGGCATTTAAGTCGCACTTGGGGGTATTTTGCGTAGTTTTCATGCGCCCTGCTTGACGCAATTGTCGCAGAAATTACGATCATTCGTTCCGACGGTCGGCGTTTTCGACCGCGTCCAGTGTTTGAAGGGGGAGTTTCGATGATCACCAATTCCGGCGCCATCGTGCGTGTTCGGCCATATCTGCTGGCGAGTGCGGCGGGCATCGGCCTTTTGGTCGGCGGCGTTGCGCAGGCGGCAATCGCCGATGGTCCGGTCGACGCCGCGCGCCGCCTTGATCCCACAGAGGCCGGTTTGGAGGCGCAAGGTGGGGTGGACACGCTCCGCATCACATCGGTTGAAAATGTCCGCCATTCAACCGACGTCATTTTCGACCGCACTCAATTGCAGGATGTGCCGACGAACGGTGCGCCGATCCCCGCCAACGCGACGGTGGAGGATGTTCGTCAGATCGTCATCAGCCAACCCGGCACGCCCACGACAGCGCGAGATACGGGGCCCAGTGTCAATGGCATCGGCCAGATGATCATCAGCACACCCAATCCCGACGGGTCCGTCGGCCTGGGATTGTGCACGGGCAGTCTGATCAATCCGCGCACCGTGCTATTTGCCGCGCACTGCGTGAATACGCGGCCCGCCACCGCCTATGGCTCGGGATCGGGCGGGGTTGCGATCGGTTTTGGGTTTAATGCGTCGAACAACACGGCATTGCCGGGGGGCACCTCCACGCCTTTGTTGAACTGGCTGTTCGGAAGCGTGGCGGCGGGCCGCGCGCCCAACCTCACCAGCACGGCGGAAAACTTCTACACCGTTAATGCCGTCGCCTATAATCCGCTGTCGCTCGCACCGGCGGCGCAGGGCTTCCTATTCGGTGACATTGCCATTGCTTCGCTCGACACACCGGCGGCCAATATCCCGACCTGGGCGATTCTGTTGTCGGCCTTGCCTGCGCCGACGTCTATCACCGCCGCCAATGGCACGGGGTATCATGTCGCGCTGAGCGGTTATGGACGCAACGGTATCGGTAACGTGGGCGATACCGGTGCAATTGATTTCCGACGTCGCGTTGCCGAAAACTGGCTGGGCGCGCTTACCTCGTTCAACACACGCGATACCGCAATTTTCGGGAGCTTCACGGTTGATCGGCCGCAAAATCTTTATTGGCTCGATTTCGACGATCCCCGGCGCGGCACGGCGAGCGCAACGGTGTTTGATTTCAACCTTTTCCGCGACAATGCGCTGCCGAATGAGGGGTTGACTGCAGGTGGCGATTCGGGCGGGCCGCTGATTCTTGATCGTACCTTTGCGCGCCAGATCGCGATTGGTGTGTTGTCGGGCGGGTCGCGGTTCTTCGCGGCATCGCCGTTCAGCACCTATGGTACGGCATCCTTTTACCAGCCCATTTATCTTTATTGGGACTGGATCGCTGCAAACAATCCCTACCGCTATGTCGGCGCGGTCGCCGGCGATGGTAATTGGACCGATCCGAGCCGTTGGATTTCGCTCCAGGACCCGAATTATTTCATCATCGGGCCCAATGGCCAGCTGGTAAACGGGGTACCCACCGCGCTGGGCGAACAAAATCTGGGAAGTTCGGGCCAATTCGGCCAAATCTGCACGCAGGGCGGCATTGCCGGGGCGATTGGCAGCAACAACTGCCTTGATTTGCGCACGAACACGATCGTGCCAACCCCAGGTGGCATTGGGACCAGTGGTGGTGCAGAGCTTACCAACGGCGGCGAGTCGTCGATTACGGCGGGCACGTCCAATTCGTTTGGTACCGCCACCATCACGGCAAACGACGCGGCAACGCCCGGTGCGGTGACGCTTGTCGGCGGCGAAGCCGAAAACGCCCCGCAACAGGGCGCCCCGCTGCCGCCCGCGACGATCGCTAATGGCCTGCCCGGTGCGAGGAACTTTGTGCCGAACAATAGCGCCGGCAATCGACTCACCGGGGTTCTGCCCCGTTACTTCGACGTAACGCTGTCGGCCAATGGCACGACCACGCTTGATACCGCCGTAACGATCGACCGCTTCACCTTGAACGGTGCGGGTGCGCGGCTGAACATCACGTCGACGGGGTCGCTCACCAGTCTCATCAACGTAACGCAGACGATCGGCACGTTGCAGGTCGATGGCGCGCTCAATTCGGTGGGCGATTTCTTGCTGATGACGGGGGGTATCAACGGCACGGGCACGATCACCGCGCCCTTCTTTACCAGCGTGCTGGGCGTGATTTCGCCCGGCGCGACCGGCAGTGCCGGGTCGATCGGCACGTTGACTTTCCGCGGTAACATCGTGCTGACGTCGGGCAACAGCTATCTGGTCGATCTGGGCGCCAATGGTGTTTCGGACCGGATTTCGGTGGTTGCCAATGGCGCGAGCAGCGGCAGGGCTAATGTCGGTGGCGGTTTGAACCTGAGTTGGGCACCGGCGACGCTGCGCGCGGGCAATACCTACACGATCTTGCAAGCGCAGAATGGCGTTAGCGGTGCATTTTCGGCACCCGTCCCCATCAGCGCCATCTTGACGCCGCGTCTGGTGCAGACGGCGACCTCGGTGCAGCTGGTGATCGGCGCAGGTCTGTATCGCAATGTCGCAGGTGGCAGTTCGGTGCAGCAGGGTTTTGCGCAATTGCTTGACCAGAACCGGGTCAATGCGGCGGCACTCGATTCGATCTATGGCGTGCTCGATTTGCAGAATGCGGCAACGATCCGGGCAACCCTTGACGCGCTTGCTCCTCGGAACGAGGCGCTACTAAACGGTATCGCAACGACCGTGGTTGACAGCAATGCGCGTTTCCACCGCGACCGGCTGGCGCAATTTGACGCCAGCCAATCGCGCGGCGGCACGATTGCGGTGATCGGTCAGCCGCTTCAGCTCGCTGCCGCCAATGCGTCGACGTTGCAGGGTGGGTTGCCGGTGCAGAGTGATTCGGCACCTGCACGCGTGACAAAGGCAAATCTGCCCGACGATATTGGTATCTATCTGGCGGGTGGCTATGTTGACGGATCGAGCGCGTCGGCCCCGGGCCTGACCCCAGCGGGCCGACGCGACCGCTTCAACGGTTTTTACATCATCGGCGGGATCGAAAAGGATCTGGGCGATGGCATGATCGGTCTGTCATTTGGCTATACCGAGCTGAACGGCACGGTAAACGGCTTTGCTCAAACCACGCGCGGCTCGTTGTATCAGGGCACGCTCTATGCCCGCAGCGAACTGGGCGGCGGATGGTCGATGGATGGTCAGGTGAATGCTGGGCTGTTCGACTCGTCAAGCGTGCGCAACGTCAACTTTGTCGGGAACAACTTCCGCCTGGTTGCCAACAATACCGCCTTTGCCGTCAGCGGCGAGGTCGGTGTGCAAAACAAATTGACGTTCGGAGCGCTCAACGTCGCGCCGCGCGTTTCGGTGCGCTCTAACGTGGTTGATTTCGGCCGCGCGGCGGAAAGCGGCGGTGGCCCTGCGCTGGTCTATGAACGTGCCGATCTGTCGTCGGTGCAAGGACGGGCGGGTTTGAATTTCACTGCTTCTAAGCAGAGCACCTTCAAACCTTATATTTCCGCTAATTACGTTCATGAGTTTGATAAGCAGCGGCCCAATGTCGTTGGCGCCAACTTCGTGGGCGGCAGCGGTCCAGACGCGCGCTTCCTGCTTGCAAGTGTTGATCGCAATTGGTTCGAGATCAGTGGCGGTGTAACCTATGCGGTGGGCAATATGGAATTGTCGCTGTCGGCCGATAGCACCGTCGCGCGCAGCGATGTGCAGAACCAGAGCTATCGCGGGTCGATTAAGCTGAGGTTCTGATCAGGGGCTTGATTCCGGTCGCCATCGTTATCCCGTTTCGGGCTGGGGATGGCGACCGGGGCACGACCCAGGCCAATCATCGCGCTTGCAGTTTTCTGCGTCACGGCTATGGACGCGGGTCATTGCGGGTGTAGCTCAATGGTAGA
>DHHS01000141.1 GCA_002403415.1 Sphingomonas sp. UBA4766
GCGAGCGCAAAGTTTTCGAGGTGGCCGCCAGCCGTGCGCGCGATGCGCATCTGGCTGGCGCGACCGTCGTCCAGGCATTGTTCGGCTTCGGCCGAACGGCGCACCAGCATCGTCGGCACGTCCTGGAGGACGAACAATCGCTGGTAATCGAAATCGTCGATACCGATGCGCATGTTCGCGCGTTCGCGGCGTCGCTCAGTGACATCAGGGGAATTGGCTTGATGACGCTCGAAGCCGTCGAAATCCTCGGTGGCGACACTGTGGAAGGGATCGCACAATGACCGCAACGACAGAGGCCAGCGACGGGCATGATTCCGACAGCCACGCCGGACACGAGCATGGCCATGGCGGGCACGATCACGCCGGTCACAGCCACGCCCCGGCTGATTTCGGTCGTGCTTTTGCAATCGGCACCGTGCTCAACATCGGCTTCGTATTGGTCGAGGCCGGTTACGGTTTCGCGGTCGGGTCCATGGCGCTACTGGCCGACGCCGGCCACAATCTGAGCGACGTTCTTGGCTTGCTGATCGCCTGGGGTGCCGCGACCGTGGCCAAGCGCAAGCCAAGCGGGCGCTATACTTATGGCTTGCGCAGTTCGTCGATCCTCGCTGCTCTGCTTAACGCGCTGTTCTTGCTCGTCGCGATCAGCGTGATCGCGATCGAGGCCATTCGCCGGTTCGCCGAGCCAAGCCCGGTCGCCGGTATGACGGTGATCATCGTTGCGACGATCGGGATCGTCATCAATACGGCGACCGCGTTGCTCTTCATGCGCGGCCGCAAGGGCGATCTCAACATCCGCGGGGCGTTTCTGCATATGGCCGCCGACGCGGCGGTGTCGGCCGGCGTGGTTCTGGCGGGTCTCGCAATCGTTTTCACAGGGCGGAGCTGGATCGATCCCGTCACCAGCCTTGCGATCGTTGCCATCGTTGCGGTCGGCACCTGGGGATTGTTGCGCGATTCGGTCAATATGAGCTTGCAGGCCGCACCGAGCGGTATCGATCCGACACGGATTCGTGATTTCTTGCGCAAGCAACGCGGCGTGAAGGACGTGCATGATCTGCATATCTGGCCGATGAGCACGACCGAGACCGCGCTGACCGCGCACCTGCTCGTGCCGGAAGGTTATCCGGGTGACGCCTTTACGGCGAGGTTGGCAGTCATTCTAAAAGAGCGCTTCGGTATCGATCACGCGACCATTCAAATCGAGACCGATCCGACGGTTGGCTGCGCGCTCGAATCCGACCAGACCGTCTGAACGATCCCGGGGTATCACCATGCAGGCCGTGATCTTTACGCTGATCCCGTTGACCGCCGTCATTGTCGGATCGCTGGTGGCCGTAACACGCCGACCGAGCGAGGCTGTCGTCAGCGCGATGCAGCATATGGCGGCCGGAGTCGTCTTCGCTGCAGCGGCGACCGAAATTCTTCCGCAAGTCATGCACCAGGGATCGCCCATGGCGACCTTTATCGGCGGCGCGCTGGGGGTTACGGTGATGTTGTCGCTCAAGGCGATCGAAGGGCGGGCGAAAGGCCCGGTCGCCATGCTCGGCGCGGTCGCTGTCGATATCCTTATCGATGGTCTGGTGTTGGGGCTCGCCTTTATCGCAGGTGCACGAGCTGGCCTGCTTTTGACGGTCGCGTTAACGCTCGAAGTGCTGTTCCTTGGCCTGACCGTGACGGCGGAGTTGCGCGAGACCGTCCAGTCGCGGGTCCGCATCGTCCTCATCACGGTCGGACTGGCGCTGCTGCTACCGTTAGGGACGGTGCTGGCCACACCTGTCGCGCTCCTTCCGCCAATTGCCGTCGCAGGCTTTCTGAGCTTCGGCCTGATGGCGTTGCTCTACCTCGTGACAGAAGAGCTGCTGGTGGAGGCGCACGAGAAGCCAGACAGCCCATTCATCAGCGCGATGTTCTTTGCAGGCTTTCTCGGGTTGATGCTGCTCGAAGAGATGACGAGCTGATCAGTGGCAGGCACAGCGAACCACGGCAAACCCTGGACTGCCGAGGCCGACACCGAACTGCGCGACCGCGTGGCGGCCAAGCAGACGATTGGCCAGATCGCCCGCGCGATGGACCGCACGCAGGATGCCATCCGCGGCCGCGCGGCGACTTTGAGGATCACCTTGCGGTCGTCGCTTCAACCGTGGCGCGATGGGCTCAAACAGCGGATGGCAGATCGAGATAAAGAGCAGGGATAAACGCACCGTCACCGCGAAACGCGCTGGCGATTATAAGCAAATCCGACGACGATTGCCGCGACCATCAGCAGCTGCGCAAGAACGGACTGCCAGGTCGGGAACAAGCCCAACACCGACAGACGCGGCACGCTCACAAGCGGTGCGATGTCGATGATGCCGGCCTCTTGTAGGGCAGCTACGCCTTTTCCGGCCAAAACGACCGTCAAGCCCGCCATCAGCCACGAACTGTACCGGAAGAATTGCGCGATTGGGAGTGTCCGACTGTAGCGTAACATAGCCCAGGCGATGAAGCCAAGAACGGCGACTGCCGACGTGGCACCCGCCATCAACATGGCGTTGTTGCCTTGCGTCGAAAGGGCTGCGTAAAACAGGATCGTCTCGAACACCTCACGATAAACCACGACGAACGCGAGCCCGAACAGGAACCAACCCGAGCCGCCCGATAGCGCACGCGACATCTTCTCGCGAATATAACGTTGCCATTGATTGGCCTGTGCCTTGCCGTGCATCCAGATGCCGACCGCCAGCAAGATCACCGCCGCAAATAGCGAGCCAAACCCCTCGGTCAGCTCCCGGCTCGCTCCACTGATACCGATGGCATAGGTTGCGACCACCCAGGTAAGTGCGCCTGCCGCCAAGGCGCTGACCCAGCCGCCATGCACATAGCGCAGGGCTTCCGGTCGATCAGCCTTGCGTAGGAAGGCGATCATCGCGACTACGATCAGCAGCGCTTCGACACCCTCGCGCAGGAGAATGGCGAAGGCTGGCTGTCCACGAGGCTTCCGCCCACGAGTTCGACCACCCCGAAACCCAGGTTTAGCGTCGCCACTGTCAATAACGCTCGCCGATTGGCAGGATCTTGTTGGGCACGGATCCCCTCCTCGCGCCTCTGAAGGATTGAACGATCCCGTCTCGGTGGCGGCGGTGTTTCATCTCGCAATCGAGGCCAGCGTTGCCGACAACGGGCCGCTGGCGCGCGCGACGCTCAACGTCTTGCGCACTGTGCTAGATGATCGATCCGAGGCCGAAGTCTGGGCAGGCAGCGACCTAGCCTATTTCGGTCCCGCGTGGCGGCAGGCTCGCATCGAAGCACAGGCCCCCTACCCTTCTCCCTCGCTGCTCTCCGTCGCCGATCGGATGGCGGCCACCCCCCGGCGACGAACAGGCCGCTATTGCCTTTGTCACGGCGATGGCGGCCCGGGCCGGTCTTGAGCCCGTGGGGGCCGGCGCCCAATCTCCAGCATTTGGGACCGATAGGCATGAACGTAGCAGAGA
>DHHS01000055.1:0-11769 GCA_002403415.1 Sphingomonas sp. UBA4766
GCGAGAGGCGGGACATGCCGCACACGCCGTGGCCGCTGGTGCAGCCGCTGCCCAACCGCGTCCCGAAGCCGACGAGCAGACCGCCGAGCACGATCGTGCCCAGACTGGTCGGGAAGCGGGTTTCAACCGGGCTAAGCCCTGCCGCGATCACCGCCGCGCCCAGGGGCAGGCCGATCACGAACGCCGCCGCCACCGACCACGGCGCACCGTTGCTCGTCAGGCCGGTGGCGCGCGCTGCAAGGCCACTCACACCGGCGATACGACCAAGGCCGAGCAACATGATGGCGGAGGCCGTGCCGATCATCAGGCCGCCGATCAGCCCTTGGACCGGCATGGCGTTGGCGAAGACGTCACCCATCACAAGACATCCAGCGGTATTTTGAGGTACCGCGTGCCGTTCGATTCCGGCTCAGGCAGATGCCCGCCGCGGATGTTGACCTGGATCGACGGCAGGATCAGCTTGGGCATGGATAAGGTGGCGTCACGGGCGTCGCGCATCGCCACGAAATCATCCTCGCTGACGCCTTGATGCACATGGACGTTGCCGGTGCGCTGCGCCCCGACCGTCGTTTCCCATGCAAAGCTGTCGCGCCCGGCAGCCTTATAGTCATGGCAGAGGAACAGCCGCGTGCGCTCCGGCAGCGCCATCAGCCGACGGATCGACCGGAAGAGCTGGCGGGAATCGCCTCCGGGAAAATCGGCCCGCGCCGTGCCATAATCCGGCATGAACAGCGTGTCGCCGGTGAAGACGGCGTCGCCGATCACATAGGCGAGATCGGCCGGGGTGTGGCCGGGAACGTGCAGCGCCATCGCTTGCAGGCCGCCGATCTGGAAGCTGTCGCCATCCTCGAACAGGCGGTCGAACTCCGATCCGTCACGGGCGAAGTCAGTGCCTTCGTTGAAAATCTTTCCGAAGACATTCTGGACGTGGATGATCTCGCGGCCGATGGCGAGTGTGCCGCCGAGCTTGTCCTTGAGATAGGGCGCGGCCGACAGGTGATCGGCGTGCGCGTGCGTTTCCAGCAACCACGTCACGGACAGCTTTTCGGCCTTCACATAGGCGATGATCGCATCGGCCGAGGCGAACGACGTGCGCCCTGCTGCCGGATCAAAGTCGAGGACGCTGTCGATTATGGCCGCTTCGCGCGTCGCCGGATCGTGGACGACATAGCTGACAGTGTTGGTCGGTTCGTCAAAGAAGCTCTTGACGACCGGCACTGGCGCCGAGCCGCCATGGGCATTGCCGATCAGCGCAGCAGCTCGTTCGAGGTGGGGATCGCTCATGGGATGCTCCGACTCAGAATTTAATAATTACAATATGTGTGTAATCGTGTATCTGAGTTGCGTCAAGGCGATTGAGATGGCAACCAGCAATGATGACTGACCCGAATCCTGCTTCTGCCGCTGCGCCGCAGCGTCCCCTGCGTATTGGCGACGCCGCCCCCGAGTTTCAGGCGCGTTCGACGCTGGGCGAAGTGCGGCTGTCGGACTATCGCGGCAAATGGCTGGTCTTCTTCTCGCACCCGGCTGATTTCACGCCGGTGTGCACCAGCGAGTTTGTCAGCATCGCAAGGGCCGCCGATGCCTTCGCCGCGCTCGACTGCGGCCTGCTGGGTCTGTCGGTGGACAGCCTCTACTCGCACCTCGCCTGGGTCCGAGCGATCCGCCAGAAGTTCGCGGTCACGGTCCCGTTTCCGATCGTCGAGGATCCGTCCATGGCGATCGGCCGCGCCTATGGGATGATCGAGCCGCATTCGGACGATTCATCGGCGGTGCGTGCGACCTACTTCATCGATCCCGAAGGTGTGATCCGGGCGATGACTTGGTATCCCCTGAATGTCGGGCGCTCGGTCGAGGAAATGCTGCGGATGGTCGCCGCGCTCAAGCGGACGGCGGGTGACGATGTGCTGGCACCCGAGGGCTGGCATCCGGGCGACGATCTGCTGATCACCCCGCCACAGGATCAGCACGCTGTGCTGGCGGGCGATGACGAACACTGGTTCCACCAGACAGTGGCGGATTCGAAATGACGCTCTATGCCTCTCGGTCTGCCGCAGATGTCGCCGCCGACCGCCTCAAGATTTACGCGCAGCCGCAGCGCCTGATGATCCTGTCCCGCCTGATCGACGGCGAACACACGGTGAGCGAAATCGACGACGCAACCGGTATCGGTCAGCCTGCACTCAGCCAGCAGCTAGCCGAGCTGCGGCGCGCGGACATCGTGAAGACGCGTCGCGCGTCGAAACAGGTCTATTATCGGCTCGCTGACGAGAATGTCCTTGTCTGCGTGAAGGGGATCGAGGCGATGTTCGGCGGGAGCGCGGACGCGGCAGCGGCTTTAAGTCAGGCGATACGCGGCACAGCCGACGATCGACCGGTGCTGCGGCGTACAGGGGCGGCCGCCTTTGCGCGTGTTGAATGACCGGCTTCGCCATCGGCGTCGTCGAAGCAGAAGACCTTATGACCCAGCCGGCGAAAAGTAATCACCGGGCAATCACCGGAACGGAAATGGGCGGCGGCAGGCGGCGGCGCGTTTCGGATTAGACTACTGAAAATCAATCATTCTACGTTGTACGTGATTGATCTAAATTCGCCGGTACCGGAAGTACCACACCTCATGCCCTTGTCGCCGCGCCTTGGCTTCATAGCGCGTTGGGGGCCAGTCGGCGGGGCGGGTCAGGAAATCGGCGGCGCTGCTTGCCAGCCACTCAAAATCGCGGCGGGTGCGCATCACCATCATCGCCCAGCGGCAATAAGTAGGATCATCGGTGCCCAGCCGGAGCTCGCCACCGGGAACCAGCTTTGCCGCGATCAGGTCGAGCGGGCCCGGATTGACCATGCGCCGCTTGGCGTGGCGCGCCTTTGGCCAGGGATCGGGGTGCAGCAGATAAACGCGGGTCAGCGATGCGTCGGGCAAGCGCTCCAGCACGCCTAGCGCATCGCCCATGTGCAGCCGGACGTTGCCCAAAGCCGCATCGCGGACATGGTTCAGCGCGCCGACGACGCCGTTCAAAAACGGCTCGCACCCGATAAAGCCATGGTCGGTATGGGCAGCGGCCTGGGCGGCCAAATGTTCGCCCGCGCCAAAACCGATTTCGAAATGCAGCGGCCGGCTGTCCCCGAACAGCTCTTGCGCGCTCAACGGCCCGCTTTCGGGCACGGCGACTTGCGGCAGCAATTCCTCGATCAGCGCGGCCTGCCCCTGGCGCAGCTTGTGCCCGGCACGGCGGCCGTAAAGGCGGCGGATGGTGGTAGGATCGCTCATGGCGCGCCGCCCTAACGCAGGGTGCGCGAAAGTCCAGCCGGTGCCGGTAGAGCACCAGGCCCGGCGCGCCGTAGTCAGCGCGCACGCGGTCGTGTAGCGCGGACACCAATGTCTGCCCCGCGATCCGCTCTCGTCCCCTTCCTTGCCGCGTGCCTTGGCATTTTCAGCTATTCGATCATGGATGCGCTCATGAAGTATCTCTCGCTGCAAAGCGGGGCCTATAGCGCGGTGCTGTGGCGGTCGGTGGCGGGCGTTGCGCTGACTGGGGTGATTTTCATAGCGCAGGGCAATCGCTGGCCGGGGCGCGCGGCGATGCGGCTGCACATCATGCGCGGGACGGCGGCGGGGCTGTCGGTGCTGCTCTTTTTCTGGGGGCTGGTGCATGTGCCGATCGCGCAGGCGGTCGCGCTGACATTCCTTGCGCCGCTGATCGCGCTGTTTCTGGCCGGGCTGGTGCTGGGCGAGGCGATCGGGCGGAGCGCGGTGGCGGGATCGGTCATCGCGAGTGTTGGGGTGCTGGTGATCGCCTGGGGCCAGCGCGGCGGCGGCGGGTCCGCGCAGATGTGGCTGGGGTCGGGCGCGATCGTGCTCGCGTCAGTGCTTTATGCCGCCAGCCTCATCCTGCTGCGGCAACAGGCGCAGCGGGCGAGCCCGCTTGAAGTCACTCTGTTCACTAGTGCGGTGATTGGCGCGCTGTTGCTCATCGGCGCGCCGTGGCTTGCGACATGGCCTAGGCTTGCGCAACTGCCGTGGATCGTCCTGGCGGCGGTGCTGGGGTCGATCGCCGCCTTTGCCCTTGCCTGGGCCTATGCGCGGGC
Source organism: Sphingomonas sp. UBA4766 (assembly GCA_002403415.1). GTDB lineage: Bacteria > Pseudomonadota > Alphaproteobacteria > Sphingomonadales > Sphingomonadaceae > Sphingomonas. Next base: position 4,084 of record DHHS01000055.1, read on the forward strand.
GGAGGCGCAATTGCTGTCGATGGTGGAATATACCGCGTTCATCTGGGCCGCGATTCTGGGTTACGTGGTATTTAGCGAGCGCGTTTCGATGTTTACGGTGGCCGGCGCGGTGCTTATCATCCTGGGTTGTCTGGTCGCGGTGCGTGGCAGTGCGGGCCGGACGTCGCCAGCAGAGGTTACCGCATGATCCCAATCCGTTTCGCCACCCCCGCCGATGTCCCCACGATCCTGCAGTTCGTGCGTGAGCTGGCGATTTATGAGCGCGCGCTCGACCAGGTGGTCGCGACCGAGGCGTTATTGGAACAGGCGCTGTTCGCCACGCCACCCGCTGCCGAGGCGCTGATCGCCGAAGTTGATGGCGCGCCGGCCGGCCTTGCGCTGTTCTTTTACAATTTTTCGACCTGGACCGGATGGCGCGGGCTGTATCTGGAGGATTTGTATGTCACGCCGCAGGCGCGCGGGACCGGGGTGGGCAAGGCGCTGCTCAAACGGCTCGCGCAGATCGCCGTGGAGCGCGGCTGTAGCCGGTTTGAATGGGCTGTGCTCGACTGGAACACCCCGGCGCAGGAATTTTACAAGGCGATGGGTGCGACCATCATGGGCGATTGGCGGATTTGCCGGATGTCGGGTGACGCGTTGACCACATTTGCGGCCGCGCCATGACCTTGATGGTCCGCCCCGCCGCGCCCGCAGATGTCGACGCGATTTTTGAGCGGCTGCTCGGGTTCGGGCGGCATGTCGGCAATCCGGACTGGGTATCGACCACGCCCGACCAGTTGGCGGCGGGGTTGTTTGGTCCCGCACCACGCGGCTCTGCGCATGTCGCAACGGTGGAGGACCGGGTCGTCGGAGTTGCGCTCTGGTTTTTCACTTACAACTTCTGGATGGCGCAGCCGGTCCTTTATCTGGAGGATTTGTTTGTGGATGCCGATGCGCGCGGATCGGGCGCAGGCGAGTCGTTGATGCGCGCGTTGGCTGCCGAGGCACAGGCGCACGACTGTGCGTGGATGGATTGGCAGGTGCTGACCGACAATGTCGGGGGCCAGCGTTTTTACGACCGGCTGGGCGCGCGATTGCAGGGTGAATGGCGGCTATGGCGGTTGGAGGGGGAGGCGCTGGCCGCGCTGGCGGGCGCGCCCCCCAATCCGTAATCTTCAGGCAGTCTTGGCCGCCTGAGCGCGCTCAATCGCTTCCATCAGAATGCGCCGCGCGTCCGATGCATCGCCCCATTTGCCGACGCGGACCCATTTCTCGGCTTCCAGATCTTTGTAATGGGTGAAGAAATGTTCGATCTGCGCGAGCACAATCGAGGGCAGATCCTGGCGCTCGCCAACATCGGAATAATAGGGAAAGGTTGAATCGACCGGCACGCAGATCAGCTTTTCGTCGCCGCCATGCTCATCTTCAAGATTGAGGACGCCAATCGGCCGCGCGCGCACCACACACCCCGGCACAAAGGGTGAGCGCGCAATCACGAGCGCATCGAGCGGATCGCCATCGGGCGAAAGCGTGTGCGGGATAAAGCCGTAATTTGCCGGATACCGCATCGGCGTGTGCAGAATGCGATCGACGAACAGCGCGCCTGACGCCTTGTCGAATTCATATTTCACCGGCTCGCCGCCGACCGGCACTTCGATGATGACGTTCAGGCTGTTGGGCGGATCGTCGCCGATCGGCACCATGTCGATACGCATGTTGGGCTCGCTTTCGTTATTTCGGGGCCAAAAGCCGATCGAGGCCGGTTTCGCCGTCCCCAATCTTGGCGAGGCGCGGATAGCGCAAGCCACCCTTATAGTCGATCACTCTTGTGTCGATCCGTTCACCCTTTTTGACCAGCAGCGTGATCGGCGTGCCATCCTTTGCCGCGGTGATCGCCTCCTTCAGCTTTTCCGGGCTGTAGGCCAGGCCGTTGACGGCGGTGATTGTGTCGCCATTGTCCAGCCCTGCGGCAAATGCCGGGCTGTCCCACACCACCGAATTGATGCCGCCATCCTTGCCGATAATCAGGCCGACCGAATAGCTGAGATCGGTGAATTTGCGGTCCTTTTCATTAAGCTTGAAATAATTGGTCGGCTTGTCGGTGAAGGTGAGGCGATAGCCATTGGCGATGAACCCGTCGAACGGTGCGGGGGCGCCCGTCTCGGTCAGCCGCTGGGTCAGCATTTGCCGCCAGTCATAAAGCGGAACCAGTTTCTTGAGCGTCGCGACAACATCGTCGAACGTGTAGGTGACTTGCCCCCAGTCGCCGTCATTGATCCCGAAAAAGGCGCGGGCGAAATCGTCGAGCGATTTGGTACCCCCCGACTGACGGCGCAGGATCGAATCGACTTCCATCCATAGCAGCAGCCCTTCATTGTAATAATCCTCGCTGCGCTGCCAGCTTGACCAGCCCTTTGGCCGACGCATGGCGATCGTCGGGTCGTTGGTGGTGTCGACCATCGGCCGCCAGTCGCGCCCTTTGGTATTGCCAAGGCTTGCGAGCACCAATGCATAGGCATCAAGCGTATCCTGTTTGGAGATCAGGCCTGAGCGCGCGCCCAGCACATAGCCCCAGAACTGCGTCTGCCCCTCATAAACCCAGAGCAGCGAATCGCGCATCGGGGTGCGGTAATCGGGTGTCCACAAATCAGCACCACGCCGGAATTTGCCGTCCCAGCTATGGGTGAATTCATGCGGCAACAGGTCGCGCTCTGGCGTGCTATTGTCCCAATCGATGAAATAGCCCGGCTTTACGCCATTTTCGGAACTGCGATGATGCTCCAGCCCGATCCCGCCAAGCTCGTCGGAGATCGACAGCAGGAAATGGTAATTGTCATAATGCTGTGCGCCGAACAGCTTGATCGATTGTTCGACCAGCGCCTTGTGCGCCTCAATCTGTTCGGGCTTGGCGGCGAGCTCGGCGGCGCTGTCGGCAACGACATCCAGCGTCACCCGCGGGGTCAGCGGGAATGATTTGAAATACCGCCCGGCGATGACCGGCGAATCGACCAGCACCTCGTAATTGGTCCGCTCATAACGATAGGTGTTGCCCGTGACCTTCGCGGGTAACGCGGATGCGGCAGTCCAGCCATCGGGATAGGTCACGCTCGCTTCCACCGGGATCTGGCGCGTGAAGTAACCTGCCGGATACAGGCTCATCGATTGCCACTGCAGGCTGAGCATTGCAGGCGTCATTACTACCCGGCCCTGATTGGGCGCGGTTGCCGACAGGAACTGAAAGGTGATGTCGAGCGCCTGCGCCCCCGCTGGCACCTCGATATGGAAGGCGAACACATCAACCGGGTCGCGCGTCCACGGCACGGGCTTGCCACCCGCGGTTATTTTCAGGCCCGCCAGCTTTTCGATCTGGCCGGTCGGCGAATGGTTGCCGGGCAACCATTTGGGAAACAGCAGGACCATGTGCCCGGCCCTTGCGACAGGCAACACCTGCTTCACGCGAAAGATCGCGCGGCGCACATCGGTCGCGTCGATCGCCAGGCTGATCGTGCCGGGATAGGGGATGTCGCGTGCGGCCGGAATCGTATCGACATGCGGGACGGGCTGCGGCTTTGAATTTTCGGCGGTGGCAGCCGACATCGCCAGGCACGACGCGGCGATGAACAGGGGGGGGTGGGGTAGAATGCGCATGATGGTGAGCTTTCGGCTAAGCATAAGCAGATGCGGTTTGTTTAGGCCTCGCCAACCCGCTTCGTCCAGCCCGCGTGCCAAAGGCGATTCGCGCACGCGAATGGCGCAATTTCGGACATTGGCAAAGGGCGACACTTTCGCTTAGACCCTCGCCCTTAATGAGCCGAATTACTACGCCAAACCGTATCCGCGGGACACAAGATATATTCGGAGACAGCCAGCGCCGCTTTGCGCGGGTGGTCGAGGCGTTTGAGCGCGTGCGCAAGCTCTATTGTTTCCAACGGGTTGAATTGCCGGTTTTCGAGGCAACGGCGGTGTTCGCGCGCTCGCTGGGCGAAACCACCGATGTCGTGTCAAAGGAGATGTATTCGTTCGAGGATCGCGGGGGTGATTCGATCACGTTGCGGCCCGAATTCACGGCGGGCATCGCGCGGGCGTTTCTGACCGAGGGGTGGCAGCAATATGCGCCGCTGAAACTGGTCACCCACGGTCCCGTCTTTCGCTATGAGCGCCCGCAAAAGGGGCGTTACCGCCAGTTCCACCAGATCGATGCCGAAATCATCGGCGCGGCGGAGCCGATGGCCGACGTCGAATTGCTGGTGTTCGCGGACCAATTGATCCGCGAACTCGGCATAGCGGACGGGGTGACGCTCCAGCTGAATACGCTCGGCGATGCCGAGACGCGCGATGCGTGGCGCGCCGCGCTGGTCGCGCATTTCGAGGCGCATCGCGGCGAATTGAGCGAGGATAGTATCGCTCGGCTCGACAAGAATCCGCTGCGCATTCTCGATTCCAAAGACCCGCGCGACCGGCCGATCGCCGATGCCGCGCCGGGGATTGACGGGTTCCTGACGAGCGAGGCGGGCGCGTTTTTCGAGAGCGTGACGCGCGGGCTGGACGCGGCGGGCGTCGCGTGGACGCGCAATGACCGGCTGGTGCGGGGCCTTGATTACTACCGCCACACCGCGTTCGAATTCACGACCGACCGGCTCGGCGCGCAGGGGACGGTGCTCGCGGGTGGACGCTATGACGGGCTGATCGAGAGCCTGGGCGGGCCGGCCACGGCGGGGGTTGGCTGGGCGGCGGGGATCGAACGGCTGGGGATGTTGGTGGCGGAGGATCCGAGCGATGCCTTGGAGCTAGTAGTCTTGCCGGACGGGGAAGAGTATATCGGTCTGGCGTTGCAGATCGTTAATCTGCTTTCAGAGGCAAGTATCGCCGTCGGGACGTCTTGGGTTGGCAAGTATGACAGCCGTTATTCGCGCGCCAAGCGAGAGGGCATCATTCGAAGCCTAAACGTCGAGCGGAGCAAGAATGAAAATGCGATTGCCACGGTCCGCCTGCGGGACATGAATGTTCCGGTGCCTGATCGGCCCGTCCGGAAAAAGCTTGAAGCAGCGCTCAATGGGCGGTTTGTGATTGACCAGCCCGATGCAGCGCGTGGCGCATTTGACATTCTGGCCTTCCGATGACCACCATTTCGCTGGAACGCATCCATCAGATCGAGGCGCGGCGCGACGAATTGTCGGCGCTGATGGCAACCGGCGACTTGCCGTCGGACCGCTTTGTTCAGGTCAGCCGCGAATATGCCGATATCGAGCCCGTTGCGCGCGCGGCGTGCGAGGTGCGGCGGTTGCGCGCCGAGCTTGACGTGCTTGGCGGCCTGATGACGCATGACGATGGCGATATTCGCGACATGGCGCGCGAAGAAATTGGCGAGTTGCGCGCCCGCTTGCCAGAGGCCGAGCGGCGGTTGGCGCTGGCGCTGCTCCCCCGCGATGCGGCCGACGAGCGCGCGGCGATGCTTGAAATCCGCGCCGGGACCGGCGGGGATGAAGCAGCGCTTTTCGCGGGCGATTTGCTGCGCATGTATCAACGCTATGCCGACACGCAGGGATGGCGGGTCGAGTTGATTTCGGCCAGCACTTCCGAAATGGGCGGCTATAAGGAAGTCGTCGCTTCGGTTGAGGGTAGGGGTGTATTCGCGCGGCTGAAGTTTGAAAGCGGCGTCCACCGCGTGCAGCGCGTTCCCGCGACCGAGGCGGGTGGGCGCATTCACACCAGTGCGGCAACCGTCGCGGTCCTGCCCGAAGCTGAGGAAGTCGATGTCAAAATCGATGAGGCCAAGGATCTGCGGATCGATATTTATCGATCGTCCGGCCCCGGCGGGCAATCGGTTAACACGACCGATTCGGCGGTGCGCATCGTCCATATCCCGACCGGCTTGACCGTCATTCAGCAGGATGAGAAATCACAGCACAAGAACAAGGCCAAGGCGCTGAAAGTATTGCGCACCCGGCTGTATGAGGCGGAGCGCGAGCGGCTCCACGCCGAACGCGCGGGCGCGCGCAAGTCGATGGTCGGGTCGGGCGACCGATCGGAACGCATCCGCACCTATAACTTCCCGCAAGGGCGCGTGACCGACCACCGCATCAACCTGACGCTCCACCGCCTGGCCGAAATTCTGCAGGGCGAGATGGACGAGCTGATCGGCGCGCTGATCGCAGAGGATGAGGCGGAGCGGCTGGCCACGCTGGATGGTTGATCCCGCCCCGCCAGTGCGGGCGGCCCTTGCACAGGCGACGGCGGCATTGATGGAGGTGTCGCCGACCGCTCGGCTCGATGCCGAATTGCTGATGGCGCATGCGCTGGGGATATCGCGCAGTGCAATGCTGCTGGATGCGTTGGAATGCGAAGTGCCCGTCGCGTTCAAGGCACTGGTCGCGCGCCGCTTGCGGCATGAGCCGATCGCGCATTTGACCGGAATGCGCGGCTTTTGGACGATTGATCTGGAGGTCGGGCCGGGCGCGCTGGTGCCGCGTGCCGATAGCGAGACGCTGATCGAGGCCGCAGTTGCGCATTTTGCCGGGACGGCTGGGCCATTCAATATCCTTGATCTGGGGACTGGGCCGGGCACGCTGCTGCTGGCGGCGCTCGATCAGTGGCCAGCAGCGCGCGGGCTGGGCGTCGAACGATCGGCGGCGGCGCGCGGTTATGCGCTACGCAACGTCGCGCGACTGGGGATGGCGGCGCGCGCGCATGTCATTGGCGGGGACTGGGCAACAGCGGTCGCCGGGCAATTCGACCTGGTGTTCAGCAACCCGCCCTATGTTGCGGACGCCGATTGCCTGCCGCGCGAAGTGGCCGATTATGATCCGGCAGAGGCGCTGTTCGGCGGCGAGGATGGTTTGGACGCGTATCGCCTGATCGTGCCCGCGCTCCCCGACCTCATCGCGCCGGGTGGAATCGCGGTGCTGGAAATTGGCGCGACGCAGGGCGATGCCGTGAGCGAGATGGTACGGGCGGCGGGGCTGGTGCCGTCGTTGCGGTGCGACCTGGGCGATCGTGCGCGAGCGGTTGTCGCGCGCCATTGATGACCGACTGGCGACGCAAGCAAATCGTCACATAATTCTGCTTGGCGAGCGTGGCTCCACCCGCTACTAACCGTCACAGGGGGCGATTATTCCGACCAGTTTGTCGGTAATGAACCGCTACTCAATCCTTCGTCATGATGCTGCTGATGTCCGGCAGCCGTGGCACGCGCCAATCGCTTCGCCCCGCGACGCCTTGGCGCAGAGGGGCATGCATCCGTCTATTTCGGAAAAGCGCCACCGGGTTTGATTTTGGGACACGAGGATAACAGGACTTGATCAATAATCGTCAGGCCGGCCGCCGTCGCGGTCGTGGGGGGCAGCGCACACCGGGGGGTAATTCCGGGCGTCCCGACAATGGCAACCGGATCGATAATCGCGCACGCGGCAATGCGGCCCAATTGCTGGAGAAGTATAAATCGCTCGCGCGGGACGCGCAGATGCAGGGCGACCGCGTCAATACCGAATATTATCTGCAGTTCGCCGACCATTATTTTCGCGTGCTGAGCGAAACGCGCTCGCGCTTTGAGGAAAATCAACAGCGGCGTGGCGGCGCAAACGATGCGTTTGACGAAGAGATCGAGGATGACGGCGAAGGCGATAGCTTTGCCGATGATCGAGTCGATGGCGATCGTGCGCATCAGGCCAATGGCAATCGCCGCGATGTTGGCAGCCGAGATCAGGGCCG
>DHHS01000055.1:12095-14050 GCA_002403415.1 Sphingomonas sp. UBA4766
GATCAGGGCCGTAACCAGAATCGTGATCAGCGGCGCGAATTTGGGAGCGAACAAGGTCGAGATCAGGGCCGCGATGACCGTCGTGCCGACCGTGGCGATGGCCAGTATCGACCGGAACCGCGCATCAGCGCCGCCGATGGGCGGGACGAACGAGCAGGCGATGCTGACCTCGGTGTGGATTCAGCGGTTGAGGGTCGTGGCGACCGCGCACGTCGCGGTCGACCGCGCCGTGCCCCGCAAACGGTGATTGAAGAGGCGCCCGCTGCGATCGAGGTTGACCGTCTGCCACCGTCGCTTAGCCTGTCGGCGACCGATGGTGACACAGGTGGGGCCGAGGGTGAGGCGGGACCAAAGCCGCGCCGCCGCCGCCGCGCGGCCGCGAGCGAGGAAGCCGCCGCATCCTGATCGGCAGCCCGCACGCCAACCGGTTCAGCGTGCTGAAAGGCGCGATGTGATTGCAAGCCGAGGCTACCCGGCCTAGTTTGGGGCAAGGGGCTTGGGTTGGGAGAGCAGCAATGCGGCACGGCGTGGCAATCGGATTGGCTGTTCTCCCCGTGGCGGGGCTCGCGCAATCAGCGCCTGAGGCAGCGGGTGAGCGCAGCGCGCAGGGCAATGTCGCAATCACGATTTATTCGAACGGCGTCGCGCTGGTTCAGGATGAACGCCAGCTTTCCCTGCCCGTCGGCATCTCGCGCCAGGAATTTGCCGATGTGTCGAGCCTGATCCGCCCGGAAACGGTCCGGCTGAGCGGAGGCGATGTCGGCATCGTCGAACAGAATTACGATTATGATCTGCTCAGCCCCAATGCGTTGATCCAAAAAGCGGTCGGGCAGACCGTCACGCTGCTGCGCACCAATCCGGCGACCGGCGCCGAGACCCGCGAACGTGCGCAAGTGCTCGCGGTAAATGGCGGCGTCGTGCTGAAGATCGGCGATCGGATTGAGGTGTTGCGCGACGACGGGCTGCCGGTGCGCGTCGTGTTCGATTCGATCCCGCCCAATTTGCGCGCAAGGCCCACATTGTCGATTACCCTCGACAGCAAGCGCAACGGCACGCGCCCGCTAACGCTCAGCTACCTGACAAACGGGCTGGGCTGGCGGGCCGACTATGTCGCGTTGTTTGACGAGGCCAAAAGCACGATCGACATGCAGGGGTGGATCACTCTCCGCAATGACGGCGGCACCCGTTTTGCCAATGCCGATGTCGTGCTGGTGGCCGGGGCGCCTGGCGAGGGTGGCGGTGGCCGGGCACAGCGTTATGGCCGGTTTCAGGGCGGTGCGCTGGTGAACCCCGGCACCGAAAGCGCCGAGCGCGGACGGATCGGCGATTTCTACCTCTATCCGCTGGGGCACCGCACCACAGTTGCTGCCAATCAGCAAAAGCAGGTCAGTTTCCTGTCGGTCGGCGGGGTTCCGGCGCGCAAAATCTATCAGTTCCGCAATGGCTGGCTGGGCGCGTCGGAGGAGGCGCAAAGTGCGGAGACGGCCTATCGCTTTTCCAGCGCGCGCGACGGCGGCCTTGGCGATGCACTACCCGCAGGCACGGTGCGGCTTTATGTCCGTGATGCCAAGGGCCAGCCGCAATTCATTGGCGAAAACGCGATCGACCACACGCCAATGGGCTCAACCCTGTCGATCCGCACCGGCGATGCTTTTGACGTGAAGGTCAAGTCCGAGGTGGTCAAGCGCGAGCGGATTACCAGCGACGAGTGGGAGCGCACCGGGCGCTATCGCATCTCTACCGCTGGCCAGCCGCCGCGCGTCGTGACGGTGGAGCAGGCGCGCGAATACTACCGCACGACCATGCGCTACACGCTCACCAACGCGCGCGCCGAGGCGGTGACGGTGGACCTGACCCAGGCGGGCCTCGACAATTATTGGAGCGATACGCGCATCCCCGCTGAAAGTCTGCCAGGAGAGCAGCGTTCGCTCGACGAGCGGGTATGGCAGGGCAAA
>DHHS01000055.1:14364-18772 GCA_002403415.1 Sphingomonas sp. UBA4766
AAATGTCCCCGCCAATGGCGCGACGGTGCTGACCGTCAGCATCGACACGCGTTACTGATCGGGGAGGCAGGCGCATGGCCCGCCTCTGGTTGCTGCCCGGTGCGCTGCTGATGCTGGCGCCGCTGCTGATGGCGCAAGACGCAGTCCTGCCGCTTATTACGTCACCCGCGCCGGAGGATGTGGCGGTCTCGATCTACCGTGCGACGGGGCGCAGCGCCGATCAGCCGATTGCGCGCGGCAATCCGCAAGGGTTTGCGCTGATTAGTGAAACCCGCACCATCACCATCCCGCCGGGGCGCGCGGTGGTGCGGTTTGAGGGGGTGGCGGGCAATATCTATCCCGAAACCGCGATTGTCGAGGGGTTACCGGCGGGCGTGCGCGAGCGCAATCTGGATGCTGATTTGCTATCGCCGCGCAGCCTGTATGACCGCGCGCTGGGGCGGCAAGTGACGGTGCGGCGCACCAATGTGGCAACCGGCGCGGTGCGGGAGGTGCCCGCGACGATCCGTTCCTCGGCCGATGGCGCGCTGCTGGTATCGATCGAGGGTGGGGTGGAGGCGCTGAAATGCACGGGGCAGCGCGACGCGATCCTTTATCCCGCGATCCCGTCGGGCCTTTCGCCCAAGCCGACGCTGTCCATCGAGACCCAGGCGGAGCGCGCGACGACGGCGACGATCCGCCTGTCCTATCTTGCCGCCGGGTTTGATTGGCAGGCGGATTATGTGGTTGAGCTGGCGCCCGATCGCCGGTCGGCAAGCCTGTTTGGCTGGGTCACGCTGGCGTCGAGCGATCCGACTTCGTTTCGCGGCGGCGCGGCGGTGATTGCCGGGCGGATCAATCGCGATGCACAAGCGCCGCGCCCGCCCGTCGCGCGGCCGCTGCCGTTGCGCTGCTTTCCGGTGCCGCCACCGCTGTCGACTCTGGGTCAGAAGCTGGTGGACTTTCACCACGTCAGCGCTCCGCCACCCCCCCCACCTCCGCCCCCGCCGCCAATGGCCATGGCGGCACGAATGGAGGCGCAGGACATTGTCGTCACCGGTGCCAAGGTCTCGCGCGAGGATCTGGCCGACCTCAAACTCTATCGCCTGGCCGGGCCAGTGACGGTCGCGTCGCAGGCGCAAAAGCAGGTGCGGCTGATCGCCAAGCCGCGCGTGGTGGCGGCGCTGATCTATGAGGCGCGCGTCTATCAGGGCGAGGTTGAGGACAGCACGCTGATCCTGCGCGCGCGCAATACCGCAGCGGCTGGGCTGGGCGAGCCGCTCCCCGCCGGGCAGGCAGTGGTGTTTACCGCAGCCGGCGCGCGGAGTGTGCTGTTGGGGCAGGGGGCCACCGCTGACAAGGCGGTCGGTGAGCAGGTGGAGATCAAGCTTGGCGCGCCACCCAATGTAACGACGCGCATTGCACCGTTGGCCGAGACGCTCACGACCCGCAGCAGGCGCTATCGCATGATCGTCACCAATGCCAATCCATGGGTCGTTACCTATGAAGCGCGGATCAACCCGGGCGACGACGGCGTGCGTTTGGAGAGGCCGAGCACCCGCCTGACGACCAAGGACGGCAAGCCGCTATGGTCGGTGACAGTCCCGGCGAACGGGACCGCCGCGCTCGATTACACGATTCGCGATCGCGGTTAACCCTCGTCCAGGTCCTTGACGCGCTCGTCATGGCCGCTGCCCGAGCTGAGGAACACCAGCCCCATCAGCGCTGCGGTCAGCATAGCGGTGCCGCCAAAACCGCCAATCGCCGCTGCAATCGCGACCCAGGATAGCGGGCCATAGGCGTAATCGAGCAGCACAACAGCCGCTGCCACCACGACGCAGGTGGCCAGCGCCATCCAGCGCAGGATCATCCGATACCGGCCCCAGGCAAAGGCGGCATAGGCGGGATCGTCGAGACCTGGTTGCAAATCGTCCATCACTTCCCATTGGGCGTCAAAGATGAAATTCTCAACCCAAAGAACGACTCGGACGGCGCACCTCGCCGACGGGCAAGCCAAGGAGAGAGGCATGACAATCGCAGCAATCCTATCGGGCAAGGGGCATGAAGTGATCGCCATTGCGCCCGAACAATCGGTGATGGATGCCGTCGCCCTGCTCGGGCAGCGCCGCATCGGCGCGGTGCCGGTGGTCAAGGATGGCGCGGTCGTCGGGATTTTTTCCGAGCGCGACGTGATCCACGCACTCAACAACGGCGGGGTTTCAGCCCTTGAAGGGCCGGTGGCGCAGGCAATGACCGCGCCCGCCATCACGGTGGGACCAAGCGATTCGGTGCTCGGTGCGCTGTCGCTGATGACACGGCGGCGTATCCGGCATTTGCCGGTGGTGGCCGATGACAGGCTGGTCGGGTTCGTTTCGATTGGTGATTTAGTGAAGCATCGGATGGACCGGATCGAGGCCGATGCGGCGGCAATGCGCGATTACATCCAGTCGGCCTAAGCCGGTTGCGCCCGCCCACGGATGGTTTGGTTGATCTCGCCGACCATGCCGCGCGCAAACAGCACCAGCCACGCCAGATAAACCGCCGCGCCGCTCGCGACGAGGATCGCAAGGCGCGTCGGCTGCGCCATTGGCGGCAGCGCGTGCGCAATCAGGCTGACGGCGGCCCCCATGCCCAGGGCGGCGAACACTGACGGCGTCAGGGCTCGCATCAACGCGTTGGCTTCCACGCCAATGACGGGCAGCGTGCGCCACAGGCCGACGCCGAGGAATACCGGATAGCCAATGACCCATGCCCACCCCAACCCGATCGCACCCCATTGTGCTCCGACAACATAGGCCGTTGTCAGAATGATCGCGCCCGCAGCTCCGTTGCGCACGCTGATCTCGGGTCGGCCGATTGCATCGCATACGGGCGACAGCAGCACTTGCAGCGTCATGAATGGCATAGCCAGCGCAAGCAGCCGGACGATCGGCACTGCTTCTGCCCATTTCGGCCCCATCATCGTCAGCACGATCGGTTCCGCCGTCACCGCCAATCCGATATAGAAAGGTAGCGCCAGCACCATGATCATCCGTGCACTGCCGACAAAGGCGCGAGCGACGGCGCCGTCATCATGCTGAAGCCGGGCATAGGCGGAAAAAGCCACTTCGTTCAGCGGGGGCACGAATTTTGATATGAAGACCTGCGTCAGGAACAGGCTCTCGGTGTAGATGCCCAGCAGATGCGGGTCGAATTGCCGCCCGGCGATGATGACATCGGCCTGGCTTTGCGCGAACCAGAACAGCTGGCTTGCCGCAATGAATGCCCCGTAACGGGCAAGCGCACCGGCGCCGCGAAAGTCGAAGCTTGGCCAGTAGTAAGCACGCGCGGCAATCGTCAGGCCAATGGCGCGCGCGGTGAACAGCGCGATCGGCGCGACCACCAGCGTCCACACCCCCCATCCCGCCAGCGCGCCGCCAAGCGCGGCCCCGGCCCCCACAAGAGACGACAGGATGCTGACCTGCGCCTGTTGCCGGAACTCCATCTGTCGCGACAACAGGGCATAGGACAGCGCCAGGAACGGCGTTGTCAGATAGCTGATCGATTGCACGCGCAGCATATCCGCGACCAGTGGCTGGCGGTAATAGGCGGCCACCACCGGAGCGAGCGCAAATTGCGCGGCGCCCAGCGCTACATTGACGACAATCAGCATCCCGAACAATTGGCGGATGTCGCGCGGCGTGACGTGTTTTGCCTGAATCAGGCCACTCGCCAGTCCATGGCCATTGATCATGTTGAGCAGGCACAGCATCACCTGCGTCATCGCGAACAGCCCGTAATCGGCTGGGGTGAGCAGGCGAATCACCAGGAACGTGACGCCCCATTGCACGAGCTGCGCGAGAATCTGGCTGCCGGATCGCCAAATCACCGCGCTGCGCACCTGTTTGGCGAGCGATTCCGAATCATCAGCGGGCGAGTCGATGCGCGATTCCATAGCCGTGCGCCATGCCATGCGGGTGCTTACGGAGGCGTAAACCCTAGCTTTTCTGGGCCTCGCGTCGCGAAGTGTAAGAAAATTGCAAAAAGGCGTTGACGCCCATCGGCGCCCTGCATATAAGCCACTCCACCGCAGCGATGAGCCACACGGTTCGCCACCGCGGTCACCGAAATTTCGGCGCTAGCCCGCCCCTAAGAAAAAGGGGATTGGGAAGGCGTCGGTCTTTTGCGCTCTTTGACATTGTTGGTCTAGATGAAGGGACATGTGGGCGGCGGCTCCGGGTCTGGCATTCAAGGTGTCGGAAACTCGGTAAAGCTAAGTCGTTCCACAGATGGCCGTAGCGCGGTTCGCCGTGTTGCTGGTCATCAATGTCCTAATACATATCCACAGTGAAATGTATTGTGCAGGAACGGCTCCTTGAAATGAGCTGCGTTGTCGGGGTTATTCCGCCTCGATCGCGTGGAACATCAAACTTGAGAGTTTGATCCTGGC
>DHHS01000055.1:19074-19351 GCA_002403415.1 Sphingomonas sp. UBA4766
GAGAGTTTGATCCTGGCTCAGAACGAACGCTGGCGGCATGCCTAACACATGCAAGTCGAACGAGACCTTCGGGTCTAGTGGCGCACGGGTGCGTAACGCGTGGGAATCTGCCCTTGGGTTCGGAATAACTTCGGGAAACTGAAGCTAATACCGGATGATGACGTAAGTCCAAAGATTTATCGCCCAAGGATGAGCCCGCGTAGGATTAGCTAGTTGGTGAGGTAAAGGCTCACCAAGGCGACGATCCTTAGCTGGTCTGAGAGGATGATCAGCCACA
>DHHS01000120.1:0-176 GCA_002403415.1 Sphingomonas sp. UBA4766
GCGGGGCAGGCGGTGCAACCGGTGCAACCGGTGCCGCAGCGCTGGCGCCCTCCCCTTCCGCTGCGATGATCGCGATGACGGTGCCAACCCTCACATTGTCAGTCCCCGCCATGACCAAGATGCTGGTGATCGTGCCTTCGTCGACCGCTTCGAATTCCATCGTCGCCTTGTCGGTC
>DHHS01000120.1:482-2951 GCA_002403415.1 Sphingomonas sp. UBA4766
CCTTGTCGGTCTCAATCTCGGCCAGAATGTCGCCCGACCGCACCACATCGCCTTCCTTCACCAGCCATTTGGCAAGCGTCCCCTCCTCCATCGTCGGGGAAAGCGCGGGCATTTTCAGTTCGACGGCCATCTCAATACGTCTCCACCAGCACGTCGGTGTAAAGCTCGCTCGGCTCCGGCTCGGGTGTGCTTTCGGCGAAATCGGCGGCTTCGTTGACGATGCGGCGAATATCCTGCTCGATCGTTTTCAGATCAGCCTCGGTCACGCCAAAGGCTTCGAGTTCCTTTTTCGCATGGTCGATCGGGTCGGATTTGTCACGCACCGCCTGAACTTCGTCGCGGCTGCGATATTTGGCCGGATCGGACATCGAATGGCCGCGATAGCGATAGGTTTTCATCTCCAGGATGATCGGCCCCTTGCCGCTGCGCACCCAGGCCAGCGCTTCCTCCGCTGCCCCCCGGCACGCCAGCACGTCCATGCCATCGACCTGAATACCGGGGATTCGGAAAGATTCGCCGCGACGGAAGAGCTGATCTTCCGACGATGCGCGGTTCACCGATGTGCCCATCGCATATTGATTATTTTCAATCACATAAATGACCGGCAGCTTCCACAGCTCAGCCATATTGAAGCTTTCATAGACCTGCCCCTGATTCGACGCGCCATCGCCGAAATAGGCAAGACACACGCCGCCATCACCCGAATATTTATGGGCAAAGCCAAGCCCGGTGCCCAACGATACCTGCGCGCCGACGATGCCGTGACCGCCGTAAAATTTGTGCTCGACGCTGAACATGTGCATCGAACCGCCCTTGCCCTTTGAAATGCCGGCGGCGCGACCGGTCAGCTCGGCCATCACATCTTTGGGCGGGATGCCGCACAGCAGCATATGGCCATGATCGCGGTAGCCGGTGATGACGCTGTCCTTGTCCGACAGCGCCGATTGCAGGCCAACCGCCACTGCCTCTTGCCCGATATAGAGATGGCAGAACCCGCCGATCAGCCCCAGCCCGTAAAGCTGCCCTGCCTTTTCCTCGAACCGGCGGATCAGCAGCATCTGCCTGTAAAAATCGAGCAATTGCTCCTTGCTGGCAACGAACCTTTCCGGTTCATTTGGGCGTTCGCGATTGACGACAAGTGGTTCGGACTTGCGGGGTCGGGCGGGGGATTTTGCCACGGTCAGATGGACTTTCTTAGCCTGGGACTACGCACTGCTATACGCGCAATTATTGTGAGAGCGCAATCACTCCCGCACCACAGCGGCACCGCCTACTTGAGCGGGATAATCAGTTCATCGGGATGCACGACGTTCAGCTTTTGCCGCGTCACTTCATCGACCATGTCAGGGTTGGCGTGACGCGGATCGAGCAGCTTAACCCGATTTTTAAGTGCGGCGCGTTGCTTGTCGAGCCGGTCGAATTCGGCGCGCTGCTCCACCACCCGGCGCTGATAGTCACCATAAGCGAACAACCCGTTCGAGCCCACCAGCGCATAAACCGCAAAAAACGCCATGATCCCAAGCGCCAGTATCGCCGGGGCCACTCGGCCGACCATCACCGAAAGCTGAGAGGTTGAGTTCATGGTTAATTTTTGCCGGAGCATGACTCCACCGTCAAGCGCAAACCGCGCTTACCGCAGGATCGACATACCGGCATAGCGCGCGACATCGCCCAATTCTTCCTCAATCCGGATCAGCTGATTGTACTTCGCGAGCCGGTCGCTGCGCGCCAAGCTCCCCGTCTTGATCTGCCCGCAATTGGTAGCAACGGCGAGGTCAGCGATCGTGGAATCCTCGGTCTCGCCCGAACGGTGCGACATGACAGCGGTATAGCCTGCGCGGTGTGCCATCGAAACGGCCGCCAGCGTTTCAGAGAGCGAACCGATCTGGTTCACCTTGACCAGCAGCGAATTGGCAAGACCGGTGTCAATGCCGTCGGCAAGCCGGAGTGGATTGGTGACGAACAGATCATCGCCAACCAACTGCACCGTATCGCCAATCTGATCGGTGAGTGCTTTCCAGCCGTCGAAATCATCCTCGCTCATCCCGTCTTCGATCGAGAATATCGGATAGCGATGGGTGAGGTCGGCAAGATACGCAGCCATTTCGGCTGGTGCGAGCACCTTGCCTTCGCCGCTGATGTGATAGGCGCCGTCTTTGAAAAACTCGGTCGCCGCGCAATCCAGCGCGAGCATCACATCCTCGCCGGGGCGATACCCCGCCGCCTCCACCGCCTTCATGATGAAATCGAGCGCATCGGTGGTCGATGCCAGATTGGGGGCAAAGCCGCCCTCATCCCCCACCGCGGTTGAAAGCCCGCGCTCATGCAGCGCCTTCTTCAAGGTATGGAAAATCTCCGACCCGCAGCGCACCGCGTCAAATAGCGAATCCGCGCCGACCGGCACGATCATGAACTCCTGAAAATCGATCGGATTGTCGGCGTGCTGCCCACCATTGATGATGTTCATCA
>DHHS01000120.1:3261-10888 GCA_002403415.1 Sphingomonas sp. UBA4766
ATGTTCATCATCGGCACCGGCAAGACGTGCGCCGACACGCCGCCGACATAGCGATAGAGCGGCAGGCCACGCGCGTCGGCAGCCGCCTTAGCAACCGCAAGGCTCGCCCCAAGAATCGCATTGGCGCCCAGCCGCGACTTGTTAGGCGTGCCGTCCAGCTCGATCATCGCGCCGTCGATCTCACCCTGATCTTCAGCATCCATACCAATGATTGCTTCAGCAATATCGGCGTTCACCGCGTCCACCGCGCCCTGCACGCCCTTACCCAGCCACAGCGCCTTGTCACCATCGCGCCGCTCAACCGCCTCATGCGCGCCGGTTGACGCGCCCGAGGGCACAGCAGCGCGCCCGAAGCTGCCATCCTCCAGCATGACATCGACTTCCACGGTGGGATTGCCCCGGCTATCGACAATCGTACGGGCGTGAATGTCGATGATTGCGGTCATGCTTAGGGCTCCCTATTTTACCTTTGAAGGTTGCGACGTCGCGGAGGCTCTAACGGCTTAGGCGACGTGGAGCAATTCGGCTTGGCGCAACGCGGGCACTCTGCCCCCCCGATGCGTCGAGCATCAATGAGGAAGGTTTTGCACCATGACCGCGCACGAAGACCCAAGCGCCCCCCCGCCCGCCGAGGCTATGCCCGTCGATGAGCCGACCAGCGATACCGCGCAAGCGAGCGGCACCGCGCGCACGAGCGCAGGTGATTTCGCACGCCAGGCTGCCGACAAGGCACGCGAACTCGCCGCCGATGGCAAGGACCGCGCGGGCAGCGCGCTTGACGAAGTTGCGCGGATGATGGGCAACGCAGCCGACACGGTCGACGAAAAGCTGGGCGCGGACTATGGCAAATACGCCCGCTCCGCCGCCAACGGTATTGCCAGCTTTTCCGACAGCCTGAAGGCAAAGGAAATTGACGATCTTTTGAATGATGTGCAGGGCTTTGTGCGAAAGTCGCCTGCGGTCGCGATTGGCGTTGCGGCGGCGGTCGGCTTTGTAGTGGCACGACTGGTGAAGGCGGGGCTCGACGGTGATGACGACCAGACAGTGGACGCCAGCAAGGGCGCCAGCGACGCTGCCGACGCCTGATCCTCTCGCGGCGGCAAGCACTGGCGACGTGCCGATCGACCCTGCACCCAGCTCAGCAGGTCCGTCTACGAGCAATGCCGTGGGCGAGCGCGATGGCGATGATAGCATCGCTGCGCTGGTTGCTCGCCTAGTCGATCAGGCCGATCGTTATGCCCGTGCCGAGCTGCGGTTCGCCCGCGCGCTCCTGATCGAACGGCTGATAGCCGCGCGCGTCGGCGCAATTTGCCTCGTAGTGGCGCTGGTGCTGTTGCTAGGCGCGCTAATTGCGCTGCTGGTTGGCCTTATCCTTGCGGCCGCGCCGGTGATGGGGACGCTTGCGGCAACCGTCGTGGTAACGGGCGCCGCAATCTCAGCCGCCGGGATTCTAGGCTGGATCGCGCTGCGCCAGCTTAACCACGCGACACGGGTTGAGAAACGACCGTGACCGAGCGGCCCGACACTGCAGCCGCTAGGACCGAAGCAAACGCCGCGCGCCAGCAATTGCGCGCGACGCTGACTGTGGTGCGCCGCCGCCTTGCCCCGCAGGCGCTGGCACAGGACGTGGTGGCCGAACTGCGCGGGCGCACCGCCGCGCTGCTGCAGTCGACCGCGAAAACAGCGCGCCGTAATCGCCATCCGCTCATCGCGGTAGGCTTGGTCGTCCTGGGCATGATCGTCGGCGGTCACCTTTTCGTACGCGCACGGTCGGCAACGCACTCAAAGCGCCGCCCATCCCCAGAGTCGACCCAACGCCACCCCCCGCATTATCCCATGGAAGGACCACCCAATGACTGACCCTTCTTCTCCGACGACCCCCGATACGGCCCCGGCCGATGGCGGCACGCGTCCAACTATCGCTGACCTGCCCCGTCAGGCAATCGGATCAGCGCGCCAGGCCGCCAGCGAGACCGCCCACCGCACCGCCGACATGATCGAGCAGAATCCGCTATCGGTGCTGGTGGGCGGGCTGGTTGTCGGCGTGCTGGCAGGTGCCGCAATCCCCAAGGGCGCGCAGGAGACAAAGCTGCTCAAGCCCGTGGGCAAGCGCCTGACCCAAGGCGCGGGCCTTGCCGCCAAGGCCGCGCGCGAGGCGGGGCTGAGCGAGCTTGCCGCCGCCGGTATCAGTCGGGACGCCGCACGCGATCAAGCGCGCAAACTGATCGGCTCGGTGCTCGACGCCGCCAAGAGCGCGGGCGATGCCGCGCGCCGCGCCGCCCGTTCACCGCACGAACCAGCGACGGCGAGTGACTTCAAATCGGCCGACTTGAGCGATATGGGATCGGCGACTGTAAACGAGGATCAATCATCATGAGCAAGCTCCACCTCGTCTTTGGCGGCCGCGTCACCGACCCGCGCACGCTCGAGTTCGAAGATCTCGACTCGATCGAGATCGTCGGCGTGTTTCCCGACTTTGCATCGGCTGAAAAAGCATGGCGCGCCGCCGCCCAGCGCACAGTTGACGATGCCGAGATGAAGTTTGTGGTCGTCCATCTCCACCGCTTGCTGGAGCCCGACCTGCTCGCCCCACCCGCTGCCTGATCGATTCAGGCTTTGCGGTAACGCCACAACAAGAGCGGCCGGGCGAGCAGCAGCCCGGCCACAAACCCGCCAATATGTGCGCCAATAGCGATTGTAGGACCGCCCACGCTCGCCGCAATACCGACCAGCAACTGAATTCCAACCCAGGCGGCAAGCAGCCACGCGATACGCACGGCGCGTTCGGGAATCGGCCCGATCCGAGGCACCCGCTGATTGGCGAACAACAGCGCGTAGCCGCCCACCAGCCCCGAAATCGCGCCGCTCGCCCCGATCATCGGCACAGCAGCATTTGGTCCCAGCGCCCATTCCCCCGCCGCCGCAAGATACGCGCCCGATACATATAGCGCGACCAACCCCGCCGATCCGATCGTCCGCTCCAGCAGGCGCCCGCAATAAACCAACAAGAACAGGTTAAAACCCAGGTGCAAAAACCCGCCATGAACCAATGTCGCGGTCAATGGCGTGAGCCACACCGGCAACAGGATTAGCCCATCAGGCGCCGAAAGCGTGTGCAGCACGGTGGCGGGGACGAAGCCAGCGATGACCGCCGCCTCCCCTTCGCGCCCCAGCAGTGTGATGAGCGCTGACACCAGCGCGGTGCCGCCCGCGATCAGCGTTGTCGCGGGAACTACCTCGAGCGCAGAACGCCGCACACCGGTCCAGCGCGCTTGGTTCAAATGAACTCAATCTTGGAGACGAGATAATAGCGATCACCCGACGGGACGGTCACTTCGACTTCATCCTCGACCCGCCGACCGATCAGTGCGCGGCCCAGTGGCGAGTTATAAGAAATTCGCCCGGCATTCGCATCCGCCTCGGTCTGGCCGACAATTTGATAGCGGACGGGCTTGTCATCTTCGTCCAGCAACGTGACGGTCGCACCAAACACGACCTTGTCGCCCGACAGCGTGGTCGGATCGATGATCTGCGCGCGGCTCAGCTTGTCCTCAATGTCGCTGATCGACGCTTCAATCTGGCCTTGGCGTTCCTTGGCCGCATGATATTCAGCGTTTTCAGACAAATCGCCATGGGCGCGCGCTTCCTCGATCGCATCGACGATCAGCGGACGTTCGGCCCGCAAGCGTTTAAGTTCGGTCGAGAGCTTGTCATAGCCTTCTGCGAGCATCGGCATTTTTTCGACCGTCGCCATTCCACCACGTCCTTCAATAATCACTGCCCCCAGCAGGGCCCATATGACCCCGCCCGCACCGCCGCTTCATTGTCGGGGATTATTTGTGCGAACGAAGATAATAGGATTGGAGCGGCCGCACTTCAAGCGCCTCCCCGTTCAGCGCCTCGATTGCTCGCACCGCTTCGACGCTGGCGGATGCCGTCGTGAAATAGGGGATCTTCTGCGCTAGGGCAGAGGCGCGGATCGGTTGCGAATCTTTGAGCGATTGCCACCCTTCGGTCGTGTTGATGATAAGGTCGATGCGCCCGTCCTTGATCTGGTCGACAATGTGCGGACGCCCCTGCGCCACCTTGTTCACCCGCTCCACCTCCACGCCATTGTCGGCAAGGTAAGCCGCGGTGCCACCGGTTGCGACGATCTTGAAGCCCATCGCTATCAAGCGGTGCGCTGCGGGCAGGATGACCAGCTTGTCGCTGTCCTTGACGCTGATGAACACACTGCCCGATCGCGGCAACACGGTGCCCGCGCCCAATTGCGCCTTGGCAAAGGCGAGCGAGAAATCGGGGTCAATCCCCATGACTTCACCGGTCGATTTCATCTCGGGCGACAGTACCGGATCAATGCCGGGGAAGCGATTGAAGGGGAACACCGCTTCCTTCACCGCGAAATAGGGGATGTGCCGGTCGATCGGCGGGAGATCGGCCAGCTTTTCGCCCGCCATCACCCGCGCGGCCAGCTTTGCGACGGGCGCGCCAATCGCCTTTGCGACAAAGGGCACGGTGCGGCTGGCGCGTGGGTTGACCTCAATCAGGTAAACTTCCCCATCCTTCACCGCGAACTGGATGTTCATCAATCCTTTGACCGACAGCGCCTTCGCCAGCGCCTTGGCCTGACGCTCAATCTCGGCGATGATGTCGGCGGGGAGCGAATAGGGCGGGATCGAGCACGCGCTATCGCCCGAATGGACACCCGCTTCCTCAATATGCTGGAGCACACCCGCCACCACCACATCGGTGCCGTCGCTCAGCGCGTCGACATCCACTTCGATTGCGTCACGAAGATATTGGTCGATCAGCACTGGCGAACTGCCCGACACCTGCACCGCAGTCTGGATATAGTCGTCTAGTTGCAGCGGCGAATCGACAATCTCCATCGCTCGCCCGCCCAGCACATAGCTCGGCCGCATCAGCACTGGATAGCCAATGCGCGCCGCCACCGCGACCGCCTCGTCCCGGCTGCGGGCAATGCCGTTCGCGGGCTGGCGCAGGCCCAGCTTGTTGATGAGCGCGGCAAAACGCTCGCGGTCCTCAGCCAGGTCGATTGCATCCGGGCTGGTCCCCAGAATCGGGATGCCCGCATCCTCCAGCGCCTGCGCCAGGTTGAGCGGCGTCTGCCCACCAAACTGAACGATCACGCCGACAAGCGTGCCCCGCGCCTGCTCCACATGCAGGATTTCAAGCACATCCTCTGCCGTCAGCGGTTCGAAATACAGCCGGTCGGATGTGTCATAGTCAGTCGACACCGTCTCCGGGTTGCAATTGACCATGATCGTCTCGAACCCGGCCTCGGCCAGCGCGAAACAGGCATGGCAGCAGCAATAGTCAAACTCGATCCCCTGCCCGATCCGGTTCGGTCCACCGCCCAGAATCACGATCTTGCGGCGATCGGTCGGCGCACTTTCACATTCGGGTTCGCCAAAACTGGGCGCTTCGTAGGTCGAATACATATAGGGCGTTTTGGCGTCGAATTCGGCCGCGCACGTGTCGATCCGCTTGAACACGGGGCGCACGCCCAGCCGGTGGCGCAGCTTGCGCACCTCCGCTTCGGTCACGCCGCCGGTCATCGCGACCACCGCGTCATGGATAAGCCCGCCGCCGCGCGCGATGCCGCGCTGCACGCCTTCGCGCAGGCCCGCCGATTGCAGCGCGAGCCACGCCAGCCGCTTGTCGGCAAAGCCCATCGCTTTCAATCGCCGCATTCCCGCCGCATCGCGCGGCAGGCCGTTTGCCAGCACATCATTTTCCGCCGCGACGATCTCGGCAATCCGCTCCAGGAACCAAGGGTCATATTTGGCAATGGCGTGCACCTCCGCCACCGTCATTCCCTCGCGCAGCGCTTGAGCGGCGATCAGCAGCCGGTCGGGCACCGCCTGCGCCAGCGCTGCCTCAATCTCCGCGCGCGGCGCACCGACCAACGCATCAACCCGGTTAAAGCCCGAAAGCCCCGTCTCCAGCCCGCGCAACGCCTTTTGCAGGCTTTCGTGAATGTTGCGCCCAATCGCCATCACTTCGCCGACCGATTTCATTGCAGTCGAGAGCAAGGGGCTCGCCCCCTTGAACTTTTCAAAGGCAAAGCGCGGGATTTTGGTGACGACGTAATCGATCGTCGGCTCAAACGACGCGGGCGTGGCTCCCGTGATGTCGTTCATGATCTCGTCAAGCGTATAGCCGACTGCCAGTTTCGCCGCGACCTTGGCGATCGGAAAGCCCGTCGCCTTTGACGCGAGCGCCGACGAGCGGCTAACCCGCGGGTTCATTTCGATGACGATCAGACGGCCATCCTTGGGATTGACCGCAAACTGCACGTTCGACCCGCCGGTTTCCACCCCGATTTCGCGCAAGCAGGCAATGCTCGCGTTGCGCATGATCTGATATTCTTTGTCGGTCAGAGTCAGCGCAGGTGCAACGGTGATCGAATCGCCAGTATGGACCCCCATCGGGTCGATATTTTCGATGGAGCATACGATGATGGCGTTGTCGGCGCGGTCGCGCACCACCTCCATCTCATATTCCTTCCACCCGAGCAGCGATTCCTCGATCAGCACTTCGGTGGTGGGGCTGGCATCGAGCCCCTTGCGGACGATTTCCTCAAATTCCTCGCGGTTATAGGCCACGCCGCCGCCGGTGCCGCCGAGCGTGAAGCTCGGGCGGATGATCGCCGGCAGCCCCACTTTGTCGAGCCCCGCAAACGCCTCCTCCAGCGTATGCGCGATCGCCGAGCGGGCGGATTCCAGGCCGATCTTGTCCATCGCCAGGCGGAATTTCTGGCGATCCTCGGCCTTGTCGATCGCCTCGGCATCGGCGCCGATCATCTTGACGCCGAACTTCTCCAGCGTGCCGTCGCGGAACAGCGCGAGCGCGGTGTTGAGCGCGGTCTGCCCGCCCATCGTCGGCAGCACCGCATCGGGGCGTTCCCCGGCAATGATCTTGGCGACGATCTCGGGCGTGATCGGCTCGACATAGGTCGCGTCCGCCAGTTCCGGATCGGTCATGATCGTCGCGGGGTTCGAATTGACGAGGACGATACGATAGCCCTCCTCGCGCAAGGCCTTGATCGCCTGCACGCCCGAATAATCGAACTCGCACGCCTGCCCGATGACGATCGGCCCTGCGCCGATGACGAGGATGGAGGAGATGTCGGTGCGTTTGGGCATTAGTTTTCAAACCGCCATGATAGCCCTCTCCGTTGAGGGAGAGGGTTGGGTGAGGGTGATCCGCCGATGGTTGGCAAGCGTCTGACGCCGGTGGCGCGCAAGCTGCGGCGCACGACGACCGAGGCCGAGGCGGGCTTGTGGGGACGGCTGCGCAACCGTCGGCTTGAAGGTGGCAAGTTCGTCCGCCAGTTCCCGATCGGCCTGCATGTCGCCGACTTCGCCTGCCGCGAGGCAAAGCTGGTGATCGAGTTGGACGGCGGGCAACATGCGGCGAGCACAACCGATACGGCGCGGACGGCGCTGATCGAAGCGCACGGCTACACGGTGATCCGCTTCTGGAACAACGATCTGCTGGCGAATACCGACGGTGTGCTTGAGGAAATCCGCCAAGCGCTGCTGATTGCGCGCAACAGATAACCCACTAAAGCCCTCTCCCTTGAGGGAGAGGGTTGGGTGAG
>DHHS01000121.1:0-3383 GCA_002403415.1 Sphingomonas sp. UBA4766
ACCAACTGAGCTAATCGCCCCCGGCTTTTCGGGAGCCCCGCTTCTACTCAGCTTAGCGCGCGCGTCAATCGCCGATCGCGGCCCTCGTCACAACATTGGCCCGCCCAGCCGCCGCGCGGCGTGCCAGTAGCGCCGCATCGCGATCAACGCATCGCTCGACAGTTGCATGAACGCGCGGCGGCGGTCGGCGGGGTCATTTTCGCGGGACAGCAACCCTGCCTCGGTCATGCGCGCGATCCAGCGTAGCGCCGTCGTGGGCGCAACGGCGGCGGCAATGCACAGGCTCGACACCGACACGCGCACGCCCTCGATATCGGCGGCGAGCAGATCGAGCAGCATGTCCCACGCCGGGTCTTCGAACAGCCCGCCCCCCCCATAAGCCCCAAAATACTGATCGCGCAGCCGCCGCGCGCGAATGACGCGTCGCACATCGGCGGCGGCAATGCCCGTTCCCTCCTGCGGCAGATCAACACCGGGGACGGGATCAGCGATCGGCGAGCGCGCCGCCGGTGGGCTGCGCCCGATCCGCGCCAGCACTTCCGCGATGCGGGCGACGTCCTCGTTCAGCCGCTTGAGCCGCGCGGCTTCCGATTCGGGGCCATCCTCGCGCAGCCGCCCGCCCGCTCCGCCGCGCGCCTGCAACGCCACCGCAAGCGCGGCAGCGCGATCCGCCACACCGGGCGCGCACAACAGCTGCGCCGAAGAGTCGAGCAGGGCGGCGGCCACCGCATCGAGTTGCGCAGGGTCAAAGCTGATAATGAGCGCGCCGCCCCGCGCGGCAAACATCGCGCACGCGTCCAGCACCGATGCCAACGGCTCCGCCGCCGCACCCGCCAGCTCGACGATCAGCGCATCGGCATCCGCCGCCCCGGCGAGCCACGCGCGCGGATTTACATCGACCGTCGGCCAGACAAGCAAGGCACCCGCCGAGCCACCCGCCAGCGCAACCGCATCGGCGGCGGCGCACTGCCCGCGCGGGTCAGCGGCGATGATCGCGACGGTGTGCGGCGCCCGCGCGGGCCCCCATTCACTCACAACGGCATCAATCCAGCGACTTCACAATTTCTTCGACCATCTTCTTTGCGTCGGCGAGCAGCATCATGGTATTGTCCATGTAAAATACGTCATTATCGACGCCTGCATAGCCGACACCGCCCATAGACCTTTTGATGAACAGGACGGTCTTGGCTTTTTCGACATCGAATACGGGCATGCCATAAATCGGTGAGCCCTTGTCGGTCTTGGCAGCCGGGTTCACCACGTCGTTCGCGCCGATGATGAACGCGACGTCGGTCTGTGCGAATTCGCTATTAATGTCTTCGAGTTCGAACACTTCGTCATAGGGCACGCTGGCCTCTGCCAACAGCACGTTCATGTGCCCCGGCATGCGCCCAGCGACCGGGTGGATGGCGAACTTCACCTTGACGCCGTGTTCCTTCAACTTGTCGGTCATTTCGCGCAGCACGTGTTGCGCCTGCGCGACGGCCATGCCGTATCCGGGAACGATGATGACCTGTTCGGCCTGCCCCATCAGAAAGGCGGCGTCCTCGGCGCTGCCGCGCTTCCACGGGCGCTGCTCCTTGGCCGCACCGCCGCCTGCGCCCGCATCTGCGCCAAAGCCGCCCGCGATCACGCTGATGAAGCTGCGGTTCATCGCGTTGCACATGATGTAGCTCAGGATCGCCCCCGACGAGCCGACCAGCGCGCCGGTGATGATCATCGCGGTGTTGTGAAGCGTGAACCCCATCGCGGCGGCCGCCCAGCCCGAATAGCTGTTGAGCATCGACACCACGACCGGCATGTCGGCCCCGCCGATCGGGATGATGAGCAGAAAGCCGATGATGAAGCTCAAAATGGTGATGGTGAAGAACACCCAAGCGCTCTGATCGGTCAGGAAATAGCCGACAAGGCCAAGGATCGCGGCAAGCGTGCCCAGATTGATCAGGTGGCGCGCGGGCAGCAAGATCGGCTTGCCGCTCATATTGCCATTGAGTTTGGCGAACGCGATCACCGAGCCGCTGAACGTGATCGCGCCAATCGCGACGCCCAGCCCCAGCTCGACCCGGCTTTGCAGCAGGATCTGCCCGCCCTCGGCAATGTCAAACGCCTCGGGGTTGAGGTAAGCGGCCATGCCGACCAGCACCGCGGCAAGCCCCACCAGCGAGTGGAAGGCGGCGACGAGCTGCGGCATGTCGGTCATCTGGATGCGGCGCGCAGTGACAATGCCGATCGCTGCGCCAATGCCGATCGCGATCAGGATTTCGGCGGCGGCGACAAGGTCAATCGCGCCCGTGTCGATCCGCGGCGCATGAACGATCAGCGTGGTGACGACGGCAATCGTCATGCCGATCATGCCGTTGCGGTTGCCCCGCTGCGACGTCGACGGCGAAGACAAGCCGCGCAGTGCCAGGATGAAACACACGCCCGCCACCAGATAGGCCAAAGCTGCCCAGGGATTAACCGCCATATGCTCCACTATGCTTCACCCCTTATCGCCGCCGCCTGCGCCACACATCCGCACCGCATGCTCAGTGCTTGGCTGCTGGCCGGTCCTTTTTCTTGTACATTGCCAGCATCCGCTGGGTGACGGCAAAGCCGCCAAAGATATTGACGCTGGCCAGCACCACGCCGAGCAAGCCGAGCCATTTCGCGGTCGCCCCACCCGCACCCGCGCCTGCCGCCGCACTCGCGATGAGCGCGCCGACGATGATCACAGAGGAGATCGCATTGGTCACCGCCATCAACGGCGTGTGCAGCGCGGGCGTCACCGACCAGACGACATAATAGCCGACGAAACAGGCCATGACGAAGATCGAAAGGGTCGAGATGAAGTCCATCAGCGCGCTTTCCCTGATAAAACAATATTTTGGGGTGCCCAGAATGCCCGGCCCATATCCCGGCCGACTTGATAGCCCAACAAGAACGCGACAAGCCCCAAGCCGATAAGCGCGCTGGCAACGATCAGCGCGATCGAGGCCTTGCGCGCGTCGTGTCTGCGTTCGCTCACCCCAGCAACCTTTCATGCACGACCTTGCCGCCCTGCGTCAGCCGCACGGCGTTGCCGATTTCCTCATCGAGCACGGGCTTCCCCGCGTCCTTGTCCCAGAAAGTCGACAGGAAGTTGAACAGGTTGCGCGCGAACAGCGCCGACGCATCAGCCGACAGCCGGCTGGCGACATTGCGGTGGCCGACGATGCGCACGCCGTGCACCTCAACCACTTCACCCGCGACCGAACCTTCGACATTGCCGCCGCTTTCGACCGCGAGGTCAACGATCACGCTGCCGGGCCGCATCGTCGCGATTTGGGCGTCGCTGATCAGGCGCGGCGCGGGGCGGCCGGGGATCAGCGCGGTGGTGATGACAATGTCCTGCTTGGCGATAT
>DHHS01000121.1:3676-17711 GCA_002403415.1 Sphingomonas sp. UBA4766
AATGTCCTGCTTGGCGATATGGCTGGAGACGAGTTCAGCCTGAGCGGCCTGATATTCGGCCGACATCTCCGTGGCATAGCCGCCGGTGCCCTCGCCCTCGATACCCTTCACATTCTCGACGAAAATGGGCTTTGCGCCCAGCGACATGATCTGTTCCTTGGTCGCAGCGCGCACATCGGTGGCAGAGACTTGCGCGCCCAGCCGCCGCGCGGTTGCAATCGCCTGCAAGCCCGCGACGCCGACCCCCATGATGAACACGCGCGCCGCCGAGACGGTGCCTGCGGCGGTCATCATCATCGGGAAAGCGCGGCCATATTCGGCCGCTGCGTCCAGCACCGCCTTGTAACCGGCAAGATTCGCCTGGCTCGACAGGATATCCATCGACTGCGCGCGGGTGATGCGCGGCATGAATTCCATCGCCAGTGCTTCGAATCCGGCGGCGGCATAGGCATCGACCCGTGCGCGCTCCGCAAACGGGCTGAGGCTCGCGACGACCCACGCACCAGGGGCAGCTCCCGTAATGCTCGCCGGATCGGGGCCCTGAACGCCGAGCAGAATGTCGGCGCCCGCCACCGTCGCCGCGCGGTCGCCAACCGCCGCGCCTGCATCGCCGAATTGCGCATCGCTGATCGCGGCCAGCGCCCCTGCGCCCGTCTCCACCGCAACGCTCGCGCCCAGTGCGATGAATTTCTTGACCGTCTCCGGCGTTGCCGCGACGCGGCCCTCACCAGCGTTTTGTTCTTTCAGGACCGCGATTTTCATGCCGCGCTTACGGCTTGATCAGCAAAATGACGATGAAGGCGAGGATAGCCGAAATGGCCGCGCCATATTTCAGCAGCCCCAGCACGAAGTTGTAGGTCGCACGATGTGTGTCGATATTGCCGTTGCCGGTCATCAGCCCCTCGGTCGCTTGTTTGCTCGTTGGCGCGGACCTTAACCGCGCGCGCCCGCCATCTCAACCCCTGAGGGAGTGTCGGGCGGCTTAAGGGCGCCTTTACTCCCGCTGGTTAAGGTTACCGGGCGAGATTTGAGGACGAGACCGGCATAATGACGCGCAACGGCCAGCGGATGCTGATGCTGATCGACGATGAACCGGCCCAGCGGCGGCTGGTGTCGGCGCTCGCCGCGCGCGCGGGCTGGCGATCAATTTTTGCAAGCGACGCCGAAATGGCAATCGCCATGCTCGGCACGCAGGACGGGATGCAGCTTGATTGCATCCTGCTCGATCACTGGGCCGATGAGGGCGCTGCGGCGACGCTGATCTGCGAATTGCGCGGACGGCGGCCCATGCTGCCCATTTTGGTTCTAACCGCCAATGGCTCGGTCAGCCATGCGGTCAGCGCGATGCGCAGCGGCGCCACCGATTTCCTCGTCAAGCCCATTGCCCCCGACCGGCTGATCGCCGCCCTTGATGCCGCCGTGCGCGGGGTGGGCACGGGGGAACTGCGCCCGCTGACCGAAAAAATCGCCGCGCCCTTGGGCTTTGACGAAATCGTCGGATCCGAACCCAAGTTTCGCGCCGCGCTCGCCATTGCTGCCAAGGCTGCACGCGCACGCGTGCCGGTGCTGATCGAGGGCGAAAGCGGTGTCGGCAAGGAAGTGGTGGCAGAGGCGGTCC
The DNA here is from genome assembly GCA_002403415.1 of Sphingomonas sp. UBA4766. Classification (GTDB taxonomy): domain Bacteria; phylum Pseudomonadota; class Alphaproteobacteria; order Sphingomonadales; family Sphingomonadaceae; genus Sphingomonas. Next base: position 5,295 of record DHHS01000121.1, read on the forward strand.
ATGCCGCCTCGCCGCGCGCGAAAAAACCGATGCTCGCGGTGAACTGCGGCGCGATCCCTGCGAACCTCGTCGAGAGCGAGCTTTTCGGCCACGAGAAAGGCGCCTTCACCGGCGCGTTCGAGCGCAAGATCGGCCGCTTCGCGCAAGCCGATGGTTCGACGATCTTTCTTGACGAAATCGGCGAAATGCCGCTCGACGCGCAGGTCAAGCTGCTGCGCGTGCTCGAAACCGGCGAGTTTCAGCCCGTCGGCGCGCGCCATCCGCGCGAGGTTGATGTGCGCATCATCGCCGCCACCAACAAGCGCCTGATCGACGAGGTTGAGGCGGGGCGGTTCCGCGAAGACCTGTATTACCGACTGAACGTCGTGCAGATCACCATCCCGCCGCTGCGCGACCGCGCCAGCGATATTCCCGCGCTTGCCCGGCATCTGATGGCGCGTATTGCCCAGCAGCCGGGCTTGCGGCCCATCGGCATTACCGATGCAGCACTGCAATTGCTGGTCGATTATGACTGGCCCGGCAATGTCCGCCAGCTTCACAACGCGCTGTTTCGCGCCGCTGTGCTCTGCGATGCGACCGCGCTGACCCCCGCCGATTTTCCGCAGATCGCCCGGCTTGGCGAACGCCGCACCGAACCGCACAGCACCGCCGCGACCCCGGCGAGCGGCGGCGTGACGCTGTTTCGCGCCGATGGCAATTTGCGCCCGCTCGAGGAGATTGAGGCGGACGTGATCCGCCTCGCCATCGGCCATTATCGCGGCCGCATGACCGAAGTCGCGCGGCGGCTGGGGATCGGGCGGTCAACGCTCTACCGCAAACTCGGTGAACTAGGGATCGACAACGCGGCTTGATTTTTGGTCGCCACGACGCAACGTGATCGCAATGGAATTTTCTGGAAAGACCGCGTTGATCACCGGCGCAGCCTCAGGCATCGGCCGCGCGGTCGCCGAGCATTTGGCAGCGCGGGGCGCAGCGCGCCTGATATTGGTCGATCGCGACGCCGCCGGTCTCGCAGCGCTTCAATTACCATGTGCCGTTCATCGCGAGACCGGCGATGTCGCCGATGAAGTCCTTTGGGCGCGGTTGGCATCTGCGCTTGACGGACTCGACCACGCCGTTGTCAACGCCGGAGTTGCCTCTGCGGGCGACATCATCGGTTTACCCTTTGCCGAATGGCGCCGTTTGCTGTCGGTGAATCTTGATGGCGCATTTTTGACCCTCCAGGCCGCAATGCGTGCAATGGCGACGCGCGGCGGCACGATTGTCGCGACAGCTTCTGCCGCCGGAATAAAAGCAGAAGCCGGCGTCGCGGCTTATGGCGCGTCCAAGGCCGCGCTAGTTCATCTGGTAAAGGTTGCGGCAAAAGAGGGAGCGGTCGCCAATATTCGGGTCAACGCCATCGCGCCCGCCGGCGTCAAAACCCCCGTATGGGATGAGGTACCGATGTTCGTCGAGCGCGCCGAGGCAATTGGCCGCGACGCCGCTTTCGACGAATTGGCGGCTCTTGCGACGCCGCTTGGCCGCTATGCGACTTCGGAACAAGTTGCCGCACAAATCGCATTTCTGTTGAGCGAGTCCTCCACCCTGATCACCGGTGCGGTCCTGGTCGCTGATGGTGGCTACACACTTTAGTGCCCCACCAGCGCCGCATCGCGCATCCCGCGCCACACGCGTAGCGCCTGCACCGTTTCCGCGACGTCATGGACGCGCAGCATCTGCACCCCCGCCTCCGCGCCCTTCAGCGCCAGCGCCAGGCTGCCGCCCAGCCGGTCGCCGACCGGCGCTTCGTTCGACAGCGCACCGATGATCCGCTTGCGGCTCGCGCCCAGCATGATCGGGCAGCCGAGCCCGTGAAACAGCGCAAGGCCGCCCAGCAGCGCGAGATTGTCGCTCAGCGCTTTGCCAAAGCCGATGCCGGGATCGACGATGATCTTCGCACGGTCGATGCCGGCCATCACCGCCGCTTCGACGCGCGCCGCCAGCCAGTCGAATGTTTCAATCAGTGGATCGGCATAGCCCTTCCCCCCCCGAGCACCCCCATGCGGCCCCTTTGCCGGATCGGGCGAGTGCATCAGCACCACCGGCACGCCTGCCTTTGCGACGACTTCGGCCGAACGGCTGTCCCAGACCAGCGCCGAGACATCGTTGACCATGTGCGCCCCGCGCTCCAGCGCCGCCTCCATCACCGCCGCCTTGCGGGTATCGATCGACACCGGGGCGGCGCGCGCGAGCCGTTCGACCACCGGCGCGATCCGCTTGATCTCATCCCCCTCCCACACCAGCGCCGCGCCGGGACGAGTCGATTCGCCGCCCAAGTCGATCAGCGCAGCGCCAGCCGCAATCATGTCGAACCCGGCTTCGGCGGCGGCCTGCGGATCATCCTCCAGCTTGCCGCCGTCGGAAAAGCTGTCGGGCGTGACGTTCAATATGCCCACGACATGCGGCTGGTCGAGCCGCAGCACCCGTTCGCCCAGCGTGATCGGGGCGCGCGGGGCGGTGATCGCGGCGTGTAGCGCGGCGGCGCGCGCATCGCTCACCCCCAGCGTCGCGGCGAAGTCGGCAATCGACAGCGTGCGCCGGGCGCCCCCTTCAATCACGTCATAGGCGGCGAACCATTGCATCCCGCCCGCCAATCGCGCGACCGCGCCATCACGCCCGATCGGCGAGTCCACAAATTGCGTCGGCAGCAGGTAGAGCTTTTGCGTCATCCCCGCTTCATGCCCGGACGTCAGGGCTGTGTCGCGAGCAAATAGACCTGGCGCAGGCTATCGATCGGGGTCAGCACGCCGTCCCGCTCAATATGCCAGAAGGTCCAGCCATTGCAGGCCGGTGCCCCTTGCAGCACCGCGCCCAGCTTGTGGATCGAGCCTGCCTCGCCGCCGGGGGCAAGCAACGACCCATCGGCGCGCACTACCGCGCGAAACCGCCGCCGGGCATCGCTCAGCACCGTGCCCGCTGGCAGCATCCCGTTTTCCACGATCGTGCCAAAGGACACGCGCGGTGCCGAACGCGGGCTCTGCATCGTCGCCAGCGCCGATTCGTCGAGTGGGAGGGCGGCCTCGATCCGCTCGATCGCGGCATCGCAATAGCCATGCTCGCGCTCGATCCCGATCCAGCGCCGCCCCAGCCGCTTGGCGACCGCCCCCGTCGTGCCGGTGCCGAAAAACGGGTCGAGCACGACATCGCCCGGCTTCGTGCAGGCCAGCAGAATGCGATACAGCAACGCCTCGGGCTTTTGGGTCGGGTGAACCTTCACCCCGCCTTTTTTGAGCCGCTCCTGCCCGCCACACACGGGAAATTCCCAATCGCTGCGCATTTGCAGTTCGTCGTTCAGCGTCTTCATGCTGCGATAATTGAAGGTATAGCGCGCCTTTTCCCCCATCGACGCCCAGATCAGCGTTTCGTGCGCGTTGGTAAATCGCGTGCCCTTGAAATTGGGCATCGGGTTCGACTTGCGCCAGACAATGTCGTTGAGGATCCAATAACCCAGATCCTGAATCGCCGCGCCAACCTTGAAGATGTTGTGATAGCTGCCGATGACCCAGATCGTCGCGTCATCCTTCAGGATGCGCCTGGCCTCCGCCAGCCACGCGCGGGTAAAGGCGTCATAGGCGCTCAGGCTGTCAAACTTGTCCCAGGCATCGGTGACTGCGTCGACATGGCTGCCATCGGGGCGGCTAAGGTCGCCGCCAAGCTGAAGGTTATAGGGTGGGTCGGCAAAGATCATGTCGACCGATTTGGGCGGCAGCGCGCGCATCGCGGCAATGCAATCACTGCGGATAATCTGGTCGAGCGGGAGCACCGCTTTTGGCGCTTCGGCACGCTTAACCTTTTCCAGCACCCCCATATCGCGCATCCCCGATCCGAACAGCGCGCAACCGTGGCGGAAAAGCGCGGTCCGTCAAGCATAATATGGTTAACGAAAATGCCTGCCAAATCGTTAACTTAGGGGAACATTCGCAGACCCGACCAGATATTGAGTCCGCGACTTACCCACAGGCCCTATTAGCGGGGGTGTGGCGCAAAGGACTCGCTCAGACGCGGATCAACTTTGCATCGCGTTCTATCATCGTTGCGGCCGTGCGCACCTCCCAAACCAGACCCACGCGCTCCAGTAACCGGATGACGGCATAGCCCCAATCGCTTTGGCCCGGCGCGAGCCCAATCTGCGCGGACCCGGGATATGCATGGTGATTATTGTGCCACGCTTCGCCCATCGTCGGGATCGCGGCCCAAGGTACATCATGCGCTTGCACCCCCGCCCCGTCGACCAGCCAGCTTTGCGGGCCACGCCGGTGCGCGAGGTGGCCGACATACCAATGCCCGGTGACCGATGCGAACACGCGCACGCAAACGCCCCATATCACCCACGGCCAGCCGCCCAACATGAACAGTGGAATCGCGATCAGCAGTTGTTGCGCCATCCAGGTTCGTTCGAGGAGGCGATAGACGGGATCGCCCCCGATCCGCCCGAGATCGAAGCGCGGCGAATGCGCGAGCTCCAGACGGCAGTGCATTTGCCACCACGCATCGACCAGCATCGGCTGGCGGTGCGCGAGATAATCATGGCAATCGGGCTGGCGCTGCGCCCAGTCGCGCAAATCATGCGTGCGCACCATCCACTGGGGACCGCTCATCCCCACGGCGGTGCCGAACCAGACCAGCAGATATTCGAGCCAGCGCGGACAGGCGAAGCTGCGGTGGATCATGAGCCGATGGAAGCCGATGCTGTGCCCTATCAGCAGAGTGGCGGCGGTTGTCAGGATAAAGACGCCTATCGCGCTCCAACTGACGAAAAGCGGCGCCAGCACGAGCGTGGCCATCATCATCGTGCCATTCCAGAACGAATGCACTGCGTCCCAGCGGACCCGGCCGACACGCGCATTGCAATCCGGATCGGGGCGGATCGAATTCACCGCGCAGGGGTCGAAAGCACTGGCCATGATCATCTCCTATTATTTAACTCATTTCTTAATTACAACCTACCCCTTGTCAATCGATTAATTCATCGCTTAATTGTGCTGATGCAGAAAGTCTTCGAAGCACTCGCCTCGACGCCGCGGCGCAAAATTCTCGCCTACCTCGCGCACGCCGAGCTGAGCGCCGGGGACATTGCCGCGCGCTTTGAAATGTCGAAGCCGGCGATCTCGCAGCATCTGGCGATCCTGGAAAATGCGGGGCTCGTGCGCTGCGAAAAGCGCGGCCAATTCGTGTTTTATCAACTGGAGCCCGACGCGCTCGCCAACACGCTCAATGGCTATGTGCAGGAAGTCTGCCCGGTGTCTCGTCCGCTCAAGAGCGAAAGCGCGGCACTTGCGCGCAATCAAGGCGGGGAAGGCTAGACTGGTTGCCGCTCAAGCGCCCGGGCCACCGGCGCGAAGCTGCGGCGGTGGAGCGGGGTCGGGCCAAGCGTGGCAAGTGCTGCCAAATGCGCTGCCGAGCCATAGCCCTTGTTCGATGCCCAGCCATAGCCGGGGTGGGCCGCGTCAGCCGCGACCATGATCGCATCGCGCGTCACCTTTGCGATGATCGAGGCCGCCGAAATGCACGGCTCGCTCGCGTCGCCGCCAATGATCGCGCGAGCGCTCCAGCGCCAGTCGGGCAACCGGTTGCCGTCGACCAGCACTTCGCGGGGCGCACACCCCAGTGCGTCCACTGCCCGCGTCATCGCCAGCATTGTCGCGTGCAAGATGTTGAGCCGGTCGATCTCCTCGACACTCGCGATCCCAACGCCGACATGACACGCGCGTCGGATCGCTTCGGCCAGCCGCTCGCGCGCTGCAGCACTCAACTTTTTGCTATCGTCGAGCCCCACAATCCCGCCGGGGCCGAGCACCACAGCGGCCGCCACGACCGGCCCCGCCAGCGGCCCGCGCCCGGCTTCATCCACGCCCGCGATCAACCCTTGACGATCCGCCACGGGGGATAGCGGCGCGCCTCCCCCGCCTGATACAAGCAGATGACATTGCCCGCCGGATCGGTAAGCCGTGCCTCGCGCCACAGCCAATCCTGATCGACCGGCAAGTGATCGAACACCACGCCCGCCGCCTGCAATCGCGCAACTTCGGCGTCAAGATTGTCGCACTCGAAAAACACCGTCGGCGCAGCCCCGGTCTCGGTCGACAGCGTCGCGCCGCCCGCAGCCTCGAACCGGGCATAATGGCCGTCTTCGGTATCAACGATCTGGGTCAGGCCAAGCGTGCGGTAGAACGCCTCCGACCCTGCAGCCATTGGCACCGTCACTTGATTCAGCCGCACGCCCGGCCCCGCATCAAGCCGCACCCGGTGGTGCCCCATCGGTCCGTGCCCCTGCCCCAGTCCCGGCGCGTCGTGGATCGCGAGCCGGACAAACCGCCGCGCATGGCCAATCGCTTCCACCAGCGGATAACCATAGGCAAGATAGGTCGCGATCGCCGACGCAAGCGTGCAGCCGGTGCCGTGCGTGTGGCGAGTGGCGATACGATTGTCGGTCCAGTCGACATTGTCGCCATGAAGCCCGAACAGCGTGTCGGTAATCTCCTCGCCCTCATCATCGCCCCCCTTGCACAGGATCGGCACGCCGCGGTCAGTGAAGCCGGGAATGTCCATCAACACCCGCGCCTCTCGAAAATTCGGCGTGACGATGCTGGCAAAGGGCATCAACCGGGCGACAATCGCCTTGGCGACCGATGCATCCGCCAACGCATCGCCGCTGGTTGCGACCAGCACCGGATCGAGCACCACCGGCACCGGCATCCGCGTGCCGGGCAGCCAGCGCTCCGCCGACCCGCGCCATGCCAACAACACGCCCGCGACGATCCGCACGACCTCCTCGTTCGGCAACATCCCGATCTTGATCGCATCGACTCCGATGTCCTCAAGCACCGACGCCATTTGTTCGGCCACGATATCGCCCGACACCGGAGCAATAAGTTGCACCCCCAGCGAATTCTGCGCAGTGATCGCGGTCACCGCCGTCATCGCATGGCCACCGAGCATGGTGACCGTCTTGATATCGGCCTGAATGCCTGCGCCGCCGCCCGAATCGGACCCGGCGATGATCAGGATGCGCGGCGTCATGGCCGCGCGACCACCAACCGATAGCCCGCGTCATACGTCTCCGCCGCCTCCAGATCGGCATAGCGGCGCGCCCAGTCGCCCGAACGCAGATCATCGGCAAGGCGGGCCAGCCCGGCTCCGGCATCACCAATCGCCCAGAAGGACGAACTTCCCGAGCGGAAATACGGGTCGAGATAGGCTGCCGGTCGCCGCCAATAGGCATAGAGAAAGCCGTCACGACAATCATGAGGCACCGGCACCGGCGTGATGCTGACGGCCCCAAGCCACTGCGCATAATCGGTGATGCGCGGAAATCGTGCGTCGTCAAGCGCCGCCAGCTCGGGCAGATAATCGGTCAGCCACGGGCGCGCCGCCGGATCAAAGGTGAGCAGCACGATCGGTCCCGTCGTCACCCGGCGCAGCTCGGCCAGCCCGGCACCGATATCGGCCCAGTGGTGGACGGTCAGCACCGCCATCGCCGCGTCAAAGACCGCATCCGCAAAGGGCAGCGCCGCCGCCACCGCCTGCACTGCGGGCGCTGACCCCGCCGCGCGCTGTGCGACCATTGTTTTTGAGGGTTCGACCGCGATAACGCGCCGCCCAGCCGGCTCATAGGATCCGGTGCCCGCGCCCACATTCACCACCGATCGCGCGTCGCCCAACGCGGCGGTGATCGCGCCGGCAATTCGTGGGTCGGGCGCGCGCAACGCGGCATAAGTGACGCCGATTTCATCATAGGTTGCAGTGGTTATCATCGCCCCCCTTTCAACTGCTGAACTTGCGCGCAGTGCTGGCCGGGAATTTCTTGAGCGCCGCGCCCGTGCGGGTCGGGCGGTCCATCAACTCGCCGCCGCAATTGGGGCAACGCTCGTCAAGGGCGTCGGCACATTCGGCGCAGAACGTGCATTCGAACGAACAGATGAACGCACCAGCCGATGGTGCGGGCAGATCAGCGCCGCAACGTTCGCAATCAGGCCGCATCTCGAGCATCTCGTCCTCCCGTCCGTCGCGCAGCCTAAACCGCCGCGCGCACCGCATCGCAAATCCGGTCGACCACGGCCTCGACCTGCGCTGGATCATCCCCTTCCGCCATCACGCGGATGACGGGTTCGGTGCCAGAGGGGCGGATCACCAGCCGCCCCTTGCCGTTCAGCTCGGCTTCGGCATCCGCAATCACCGCCTGAACCCGCGCGTCGTCGAGCGGCTTGCCACCGGCAAAGCGGACATTCTTCAACACTTGCGGCAGCGGGTCGAAACGGTGGAGCACTTCGCTCGCTGGCCGCCCGGCGCGCACAATTTCTGCCAGAATCTGAAGCGCGGCGACCAGCCCGTCGCCTGTCGTCGCATAGTCGGACAAGATGATATGGCCCGATTGCTCCCCGCCGACATTGCACCCGCGCGCGCGCATCGCCTCCAGCACGTAACGGTCGCCGACCTTGGTGCGGATAAGGCCCAGCCCATGCGCCGTCAGATAGCGCTCCAGCCCCAGATTCGACATCACCGTTGCGACGAGGTTGCCGTTCTTGAGCAAGCCCCGCCGCGCCCACCCCATCGCGATTGTCGCCATCAACTGATCGCCATCGACCACGCGCCCGGCCTCATCGACCACGATCAGACGGTCGGCGTCACCATCCAGCGCAATGCCGATCTGCGCGCCGCTTGCGACCACCGTCTCGCGCAACAATTGCGGCGCAGTTGAGCCGCAACCATCGTTGATGTTGCGTCCATTTGGCTCCACCCCGATCGCGACGACATCGGCCCCAAGCTCCCACAGCGCGGACGGCGCAACATTATAGGCCGCGCCGTTCGCGCAATCGACCACGATACGCAGCCCGTCGAGCGTCAATTCTGACGGAAACGTCGCTTTGGCCGAATTAATATAGCGTCCGCGCGCATCCTCCACCCGCCGCGCACGGCCGATTTGCGCAGCGAGTGCGAGCGGCACCTCGCTCGCGATCAGCGCCTCGATCGCCATTTCATCGGCATCAGACAGCTTATAGCCATCGGGGCCAAACAGCTTGATACCATTGTCGGCAAACGGGTTGTGACTTGCCGAAATCATAACCCCCATGTCGGCGCGCATCGAATGGGTAAGCATGGCCACGGCAGGCGTCGGCATTGGTCCCACCAGCGTCACGTCCATGCCAACGCTGGTAAAGCCCGCCACCATCGCCGATTCGAGCATGTAACCCGACAGCCGCGTATCCTTGCCAATCACGACGCGGTGGCGATGGTCGCCGCGACGGAAATGCGCCCCCGCCGCCATCCCGACCTTCATTGCCATCGCTGCCGTCATCGGCGCGATGTTGGTCAGGCCACGAATGCCATCGGTTCCGAAATATTTTCTTGCCATCGCTCTTCCGCTCATTTCGCTTGCCGCCGGACTGCCTGCGCGACACATGATCGTCTTTACGCTTTTTTGCAGATTGAACGCATGTCACAACCAACCCGCATATTGCTATCGTTAATATTGGGGCTGATCGCCGGGATTGGCAGCATTGGCACGGGCGGCGCTTGGGTGGATGACGCCGTGGCAGTGGCGCAGCCGGTGGGCGACACCTGGCTCAACGGCTTGCGAATGACGATCGTGCCGCTGGTCGTAGCCCTGCTGGTAACGGGGATTGCGGGCACGGCGGAAACCGCACGTTCGGGGCGGATTGCGGCGCGGTCGCTGTTCTTGTTCTTTAGCTTTCTGGTGGCGGCATCGGCGCTGTCGGCGCTGTTGACACCTGCGTATCTTGCGTTGTTCCCGTTGCCGCAAGCCTCGGCCGCCGCGCTCAAATCGTCGCTCATCGGCGCGCAAGCGGTAAGCGATGTCGCGGGCATGGGTGATTTCCTGAAATCGCTCATCCCGACCAACCCGGTGGCGGCCGCCGCCAATGACGCGATTGTGCCACTGATCGTGTTCACCATGGCCTTTGCCTTTGCGATCACTCGGCTGCCCGATGTGCAGCGCAAGATGCTGACCGCCTTTTTTCAGGCGATTGCCGATGCGATGCTGGTGATGGTCGGCTGGGTGCTGTGGCTGGCGCCATTGGGGGTTGGCGCGCTTGCTTATGTCGTGGGCGCGCGAGCCGGGAGCGGCGCGGTCGGCGCGCTGGTTCATTATATCCTGATCGTATCGGCGGTGGGCGTGACGATCAGCCTGATAGCCTATCCGGTGGCCATGATCGGCGGCAGACGGGGGTTGGTCGCGTTCGCGCGCAGCATAGCCCCCGCCCAGGCCATCGCGATCAGCACCCAAAGCTCGCTAGCCTCGCTCCCTGCGATGCTGCGCGGGGCGGGGGCGCTCGGCGTGCCGGTGGCGACATCGGGTGTCGTACTGCCGCTGGCGGTTGCCGTGTTCCGGGTGACAGCACCGCCGATGAATCTCGCGGTGATGCTCTATGTCGCGCATTGGTATGGGATTGCGCTGTCGCCCGCCCAATATGTGACGGCGGTTGCGGTCGCCTCGATCACCACGTTCAGCGGGGTGGGCCTGCCGGGGCAAATCACCTTTTACGCAGGCGTCGCGCCGATTGGGCTGGCGATCGGCGTGCCGATCGAGGCCTTGGGCTTGTTGATCGCGGTGGAGACGATCCCCGACATTTTCCGCACCATCGGCAATGTGACGATGGACGTTGCCGTCACGACCGTGATTTCAGAACGCGTCGCGGGCTCGGACGAAAGCAGCGAAGCCGACGCACTCTTGAACGGCTAGCTTAACCAGCGCCACACCCCTGCCGCAATCCCGCCCAGCGGGATATGCGCCCAGGTCGCGGCCAGCCACACGACCAAGCCACCCGCCAGATCATGGGGACGAAACCCGCCCAGCTTGGCACGCCCCTGCACGATTGCCTGAAACGGGACATAGCTGGTCACGCGTTTCCACGGCTCCCACAGATCCGGGAGCAGCGCCGATTTCTTCGCATCCAATGCCGCCGCCCCAATCAGCGCAAACGCCGCCATCCCGCTTGCCACAATGATGTTGGCGGCGACCGGGTAGACCAGAATATGCACCAGCCCCCATAGTGCGAACGACCACAGCATCGGGTGGCGGGTAATGGCATAGACGCCGCGCGCCTGGGCGGGCGCTGCCTTGACCATACCGGGCATCGCCGGATTGCCGATCAGCGAGCCGACCAGCAACACGCTGGCGATCAGCATGACGACAGTGCCGAACGCCCATAGCCCGTCGCTGACGTCCCATAGCGGCGCCGTGGGCGGCGCGTCCTTATACGTCCTGCTGATCCACCACAGCGCCGCCAGTGCGACCACCGCATACAGGGCGGTAAACCCGCCATTGCCGAGCAACCGGACCAGCGGCGCGCGCAACGGATGGGAAAGCGCCAGATGGCTGCCGACAAAGGCCCCGACCGCAAGCGCCACCATCGCCGTGCCGTCCATCGCGCTGTCCCCCAACTGTCTTCGCTCCGGCGGACGGTTTACCCGATCACTTGACCCCGTGCATCCACTTCTTCAGCGGGAGCGACAGGATCAGCAGCAACACGCCAAGCGCGATCGACACTTCCGCAATCGTCGTGAACACGCCGACATAGGTGTCGAGGCTGACTTTCAGGTTGGTCACCTGCCCACCCACCGTCTCAACACTCGCAAACTGCGCGACGATGCCCGCGACATATTGCGCGACCGCGATCGACAGGAACCACACCCCCATCATCAGGCCAACAATGCGCGCGATCGACAGCTTGGTGATCATCGACAGGCCGACGGGCGAAATGCACAACTCGGCGATCGAATGGATCAGGTAAAGCCCGGCCAGCCACCACAGCCCGACCTTGAAATTCGCATCGGCAAATTGCGCACCCCAGACCAGGAACAAAAAGCCCGCGCCGACACTCATCAGCGCGATCGCGAACTTGATCGGGATCGTCGGCTCCATGCCGCGCCGCGCCATCGCATTCCACATCGCGCTGAACAGCGGCGCAAGCAGCACGATAAACAGCGCATTGAAAAACTGCGTCTGGCCCGCGGTGATATCGAACCAGCCGAACACCGACAAATCGGTATTGCGGTCGGCAAACAGCGTAAGCGACGACCCCGCCTGTTCAAACAACGTCCAGAACACGGTGTTGAAGGTAATGAGCACCATCGCCGCCAGCATCATTTGAAATTCCTGTGCCGACCCCTTCAATCGCGCCCAGATGAGGATGCCGGGCACACTGATAAGGAAGGTGCCAAACATCATCTTGCCCATGATCGGCAGGCCCAGGAAATAGCCGATAATCCCCGATCCCGCTTCGGGCCGGACATAGCTCATCAAATTGGTGAACAGGAACCAGACGACGGGAATGGCCAAAATCGCGCCGGCATAGATCAGCAAATCGCGGTTCGCGGGCGCATCGGCCGGGCGGTCGCCAATCCCGTCAAGCCGCCCGC
>DHHS01000065.1:0-39181 GCA_002403415.1 Sphingomonas sp. UBA4766
ACGCCTTCACCCTGTTTGAGCGTCTGGAGCGGAAGCTGGAACAGCATCACGGCGCGCTCCTGCGAGCGGCGGTTGAGTTGGCCAAGGATTGGCGGACGGACAAGTATCTGCGCAATCTGGAAGCGATGATGATTGTCGCGGACAAGGAGGTGACGTTGATCCTGACCGGCAATGGCGATGTGCTGGAGCCGGTGGCCGGGATTGCCGCGATCGGGTCGGGCGGCAATTTCGCGCTCGCAGCCGCCCGCGCGCTCACTGACTATGAGCCCGATGCCGAAACGCTGGCGCGCAAGGCGATGAAGGTTGCCGCCGACATCTGCGTTTACACCAACGATAACCTGACGATCGAAGCGCTGGATAGCGCGGTCTGACCCTCCAAATTTCCTGCTGATATTGAGACGTTTATGAACGACGCCCTGACCCCCAAAGCCATTGTTGCCGCCCTTGACGCGCATATCATCGGCCAAGCGGAAGCGAAGCGCGCGGTGGCGGTCGCTTTGCGCAATCGCTGGCGGCGGCAACGGCTGGGTGCTGATCTTCGCGACGAAGTGACGCCGAAGAACATCTTGATGATTGGTCCCACCGGTTGCGGCAAGACCGAGATTTCGCGCCGCCTTGCCAAGCTGGCTGATGCGCCGTTCGTGAAGGTTGAGGCGACCAAGTTCACCGAAGTCGGCTATGTCGGTCGCGATGTCGAACAGATTGCGCGCGACCTGGTGGAAGAAGCCGTTCGGCTCGAAAAGGAACGCCGCCGCGTTGCGGTGCGCGACAAGGCGGAGGAGGCGGCGATGGCGCGCCTGCTCGATGCGCTGACCGGGAAGGGCGCGTCGGAGGCTACGCGCCAGGCCTTTCGCCAGCGATTCCATGACGGGCAGCTCGACCAAACCGAAATCGAAATCGAAATCGAACAGGCACCGCAACTGCCGTTTGATATGCCCGGCGGCGCGCAGATGGGGATGATCAACCTGGGTGATATGATGGGCAAGGCATTTGGCCAGCCGCCGCTCAAACGCCGCAAGCTGGGCGTGCCCGCCGCCTGGGCGAAACTTGTTGAGGAGGAGGCCGACAAGCGGCTCGATCAGGACGAAGTGTCGCGCGCCGCGCTCGCCGATGCGGAGGCGAACGGGATCGTCTTTCTCGACGAGATCGACAAGATCGCGGTCAGCGATGTGCGCGGCGGATCAGTCAGCCGCGAAGGGGTACAGCGCGACCTGCTCCCGCTGATCGAGGGGACGACGGTTGCGACCAAATATGGCCCGATGAAAACCGACCATATCCTGTTCATCGCAAGCGGCGCGTTTCATGTGGCAAAGCCGAGCGACCTGCTGCCGGAACTTCAGGGGCGGCTGCCGATCCGGGTCGAGTTGAAAGCGTTGACCGAGGCCGATTTCGTGGCGATCCTGTCCGACACAAAGGCGTCGCTGACGGTGCAGTATCAGGCCCTGCTCGCCACCGAGGGCGTGACGGTTCAGATCACCGCGGACGGCATCCGCGCCGTCGCGCGCATCGCGGCCGAGGTCAACGCCCAGATCGAGAATATCGGGGCGCGGCGCCTGCAGACGGTGATGGAAAAACTGCTGGAGACGGTGAGCTTTGAGGCGGAGGACCGGCGCGGCGACACTGTGGTGGTCGATGCCGCCTATGTCGAACGCGAACTGGCCGGCATCGCGCGCAACACCGACCTCAGCCGGTTTGTGCTTTAGCGCTTGGGCACAGGCTTGGGCAGGTCATAGGGCGTGAAGCCGCCGAGGATACAATAGGCAGAACCGAAACCTGAATTGCGATTGATAAGGCGAAACCGGTCGTAACGGCAAAGCTGATCGCCAAAGCGTTCGACCACCACAATGTCGTTGTCGCGCAACAGCGGGCATTTGTCGCTCAGCCGGTTGAGCCACATCCGGCTGCGCGTTTCGCGATAAATGATGTTGTTTTGATCGATGATATCCGGGCCGGACACGCGGCTGGCCGAGATGCAATTGACGGGCTTGCCCGCCACCCGCCCGGCAAGCACCTGCGCCAAGTCGGCAGAGGGGGCGGGTGGCGCGTCGGGCCGCTGGGCGATGCTGTTGCTGCCGGCCAGCGCCATGGCGATGCCCAGGGCGAGCGCGCGCGTCATGGCTTTGGTTTGCGATAGGGAATGAATGCGCCCAGCGAGCAGCTGCCGGTTTGAACCCGCGAAATCCCGTCGATCGTGGTGATGATTTGTCCGCGACAAAGCTGGGGCCCGGGGTTTTGCGAGACCAAAATGTCGCCAAAGGGCATTTGCTGGCACCCCGTTGTGTCGTTGCGATAGACTAGGCGGTTGTCGACACGGTACAAAATGGTCTTGCCGATCGAGCTGGTCTGATATCGCCGTAACAATTGGGGAATACATTCCTCGGCAGGCCCCGGTGAATAACCCTGAAGTGCTTGCGCAAGTTTCAGCGTGTCGGCCGCCTCCCGGTCAATCGACGCTGCTTTCTGGCGCGGCGTTTCGGCACAGCCGACGACGCCAAAAGCAATCGGCAAAAGCGTTGCAAATAGCGTAAGGCGCATGATGTTCTCCCGACCAAACCGCCCCCGGCGGGCTGAGCATAGCCGTATCAGCCGCGAAAGTCATCCTTCCCGCGGCGCAGCGTCGCCAGTTCGTCCACCGTGCTTGCGCGCAGAAACGGGTTGGTGGCGCGTTCAGCGCCAATGGTCGTCGGCACGGTCGCTTCACCGGCTGCTCGCGCCGCCCGCACCGCGGTCATGCGGGCGACCAGATCGGCATTGTCGGGATCAACGCTCAGCGCGAACCGCCCATTCGATTCGGTATATTCATGCGCGCAGTAAACGGTGGTCGCATCGGGCAAGGCGGCATAACGCTGCATGGCCGCAAACATCTGCGCGGCGGTGCCCTCAAACAACCTGCCACAGCCCATCGCGAACAGCGTGTCGCCGACGAAAATCACCGCCGCATCGGCCAGGTGAAAGCTGATATGGCCTGCGGTGTGCGCGGGCGTTTCCATCACCACCGCTTTATGGGCACCCAGCATTACCGAGTCCCCTTCCGCCACGAGCCGGTCGGCGGTCGGGATGCGGGCGGCCTCCGCGGCAGGGGCGATGACAGGGACGCCGTGCGCGGCCTTAAGCGCTGCATTGCCGCCGGTGTGATCGGGGTGCCAGTGCGTGTTCCAGATCGCGCTCAGCCGCCAGCCGCGCGCTGTCAGCGCTGCCTCGACCGGAGCGGCCTCTGCCGGGTCGACCACGATTGTCTCGCCCGAGGCGCTGTCATGGGCGAGCCAGATGTAATTGTCGGTCAGCGCAGGGATGCGCACAATCTCGATCGTCATCACCAATGCCCCGTATTGGGCATCGACGCCCAGGGTTCCTGCGGCGGCAAATGGCCGTCCTGCAACAGTTCGATCGAGATATTGTCGGGGCTGCGCACAAACGCCATGTGACCGTCGCGCGGCGGGCGGTTGATGGCGACCCCTGCATCCATCAGCCGCTGGCACGTGTCATAAATGTTTTCGACCCGGTAGGCGAGGTGCCCGAAATTGCGTCCCTCGCCATAAACTTCGGCGGGCGAACCATCGGCGGGCGGCCAGTTATAGGTCAGCTCGACCTGCGCCTGTTCATCGCCCGGCGCTGCCAGAAAGATCAGTGTGAAGCGGCCCTGCTCGCTGTCAAAGCGGCGCTGTTCCTCTAGCCCCAACAGCTCGAAAAAGCGGACCGTCGCGTCGGGATCGCTGACGCGAATCATGGTATGAAGATATTTCATGCGCACCGCATCCCTCGCTCTTGGCTTGCGTTGAAATAGGCGGTGGCGGGCGCAAGTGCCAGCCTTAGTTGCCGGGCGGCGGGTCAAATTGCTTGAGCGCGGCGCGTGCTTGGCTGGCGGCTTCGCTCTCGGGGGCGAGGCGGACGGCTTCCTTCCAGGCATTTTGCGCGCCGTCGGCATCGCCGCTGCGCGCGGCAATATTGCCGATTTCGAGCAAGACCGACGCATCGTCGCGCGCCAGCTCATAGGCGCGGGCAATATCGGCGCGCGCACGACCCAGCTCGCCCATGCGCCGTGCGAGCGTCGCCGATGCGAGCCATATCAGCGGATCGGCGGCGGCAAGTTGCTGCGCGCGGTCAAGATCGGCACGCGCTCCCGCCAGATCGCCCAACAGCACGAGCGCGCGCGCACGGTCAAAACTCGCTTCGCCGCGTTGCAGCCCCACGAGCGTGCCCGCCGCCAGCGCGGCGTCCAGCGCGTTGCGGGCGCCCGCCGCATCGCCCAGCGCCAGCCGCGCATTCCCTGCTTGAGCCCAATAATGCGCTGCGCGCGAATCCTGTGCGACTTCGGCCTCACTCGCTGCGGCGGCAAACTCTTCGGCGGCCCCTGCCCAGCGGCGCTGATTGGCATAAGCAATGCCAAGGCACTGGCGCGCGAAATAGCCGCCACCATCGACTCGCCAGCGCGTTGCGTCCACTTCCGCCGCCTGGGGGTCGCTCGTCGCCAGATCGACGCATTGGTCATAACGCTGCTCGGTCTGGGTCGCGGGGCGCGTGGGCAGCACGGGGCCAATCACTTGCGCCAGCGCCAGCGCGATGATGATCGTCATGACATCAAATCCTCAATCGTGCGGATCAGCACCGCAATATCGCCAACGCGCGACAGGCGGTGGTCGCCATCCTTGATGAGGATCGTCTGCACATCGGCTGAACGCAGCAATTCGGCCAGTCGCACGCTGCGCAGATAAGGGACATCGGGGTCGGCCATGCCGTGGATCAGCCGCGCCGGCGCGTCCACCGCGATCACCCCCGCCATCAGCCGCAGCGCCTCCCCCGAGCTCCAAAATGCGCGGGTGTAAAGTGTCGGGGTGGGGCCATAGGGGTTGGTCCGCTCGATCCGCCCTTCGCTCAGGATCGTCATTTTCTCATCCGTCGTGAAGCCCCAGTCGGTGAAGTCGGGCGCCGCCGCAATCCCCACCAGCCCGGCCACCCGGCCGGGGCGGGCAAGCGCCGCCAGCAGCATCAACCAACCGCCCATCGACGAGCCGACGAGCACGACTGGCCCCGCCACCGCGTCGATGACCCCGACCACATCGTCGCGCCAGTCGGCCAGCCGCTGATCGGCAAAATCCCCCCTACTCGTCCCGCACCCGCGATAATCGAACCGCAGATAGGCTTGGCCGGTTCGGCTCGCCCATGCCTCCAGCGCCAGCGCCTTGGTTCCGCTCATGTCGCTGGCATAGCCGGGCAGGAAAATGACCGTCGGCGCGGCACCGGGGGTAAAGTGATGAGCAAGCGGCGGGAAGGGGGCGGTCATGGCCCGATCCTTAGGGCCAGACATGCAGGTTTAGAACCCGAATCCGGTGAAGGGCTTGCGCGCGACCCCTTTGCACGCGGCACGAAGCGATTCCCACTCCGCTGCGGTGAGCGCCGGGGCATAAGCGGTAGCGGGACGTCGGGCGCGCTCAAATTTGGAGGCACGGTTGCTGGCAATTGGATGCGTCGCGAGATAATTGAGCACCACCGCTGACCGGCTGGGCTTGCGCGCATTGCCGCCCAGCCGCCGGAAAAACCCCGCCGTTGCCGCCGGGTTGACCGCCGCCGCATTCAACGCATCAATTGCATAATCATCCGCGCGCGTCTCTGCGCCGCGCGAGTAAGCCGTGGAAAGCAGCGCATTGGTATAGCCGCCGATATTCCCCTCCAGCCCGCCTAGCAGCACGCTTAAGCCCAATTGCCGCAGCAGCGATTCGAGCACGTCACGGTGCGCGACATGGCCGAGTTCATGGCCCAAAACCCCCGCTACCTCATCGGCGGATGCCGCATTTTGGAGCAGCCCTTCAAAGATCAGCACTCGCCCGCCCGGCAGAGTGACAGCATTCACCACCGGGATGTTGGCGATGCCCACGCGCACCTGCGCCGGATCGCTGCCCAGACGGCGCACCAGCTTGTCGAGCGCGGCGGCGCTGGCGGGCTTGTCGCATAAGCGCCCGCCGAAATCGCCGACCATCAGATCGCCAAGCTGGCGTTCGAACGTGCGCGGGACCAGCCGTGCGACCAGCGACGGGGCCTGTGCGAACAGGTAGAGCGCAATGCCCGCCATCGCTGCCAGCACCAGCACCGAGCGCCACAGCCCGAACCGGTCGATTGGCCCGCCATAGCGCGCCGCGCGGGGGAGCAGCGCGGCAAGGTCTGCGGGCGGGCCGCCGTGAAACCCGATCCGCCAGCCGGGGCGCCCGGCCAGTCCAAACACCGCATCATCCCCCACCGGCGGCCCCGCCACCAGATCGGCAAAGGCGTAGGCCGCGCTGTCGCCCTCCTCCTCGCTCAGGACGAATTGGTTGCCTTCCACCCGCAACATCGGCGTGCGCCGGATCGCGCTTACCCCGTCATAATGCCACACCGGCCAGCGGGCGGCGGGATCAGATGGCGCCGACGTCAAAGGCATCGAGCAGCCCCTCTCCCTGACCCGGTTCGCGCGTGGTGGATTGCGTCAGCGCGCCCGCGTCAATCTCACCATAAGCGCGCATGTGCCGGACAAAAAACGTCCAGTTGCGATAACCGACAAAGATATAGCCAATACCCAGCGTCACCACGACCAGCGCAAAATTGCCGATCGCGAGCATCAGCCAGTCGCGCGTGCGCGCCGTAAACTCAAACTCTAGCTCGCCCAGCGTCAGCGTGCCCACGACTTCGCGAAAATAGGCGGCGTAATAGATCAGCGAAATGAGCCCGAGCAGCACGAAAAAGATCAGGTAGAACACCGCGATCACCACGATAAGGGGGGCAGGCAAGGTGCCAGGCTCTGCCCCGCGCGGCACCGTGACACCCGCCGCAACGCCAAGGACGGCGGCGACAATGCTCGCCACCACAATCAGAAATGGCAGCAGGTAGAACAGCAAAAACCGCCCCATCAGCGGTCCCGGTCGCGCGTCTGCGCGAAACGCCATCGGCCCGAAACTCATCGCGTTCCACCGCTGGTTCCACAGCGACACCATCGACCACGGAATCAGCAAGCCGAGCAACAGCGACCCAAGCAGGGTGCGCCATACATAGCTCAGTCCAAAGCGAAACCCCTGCGCGTCGCTGCCCCCGCGAATCCCGCGCCAGAAAGTGCGACTGAGCCGGTAGCGCAGCGCGCGGAAGATCGCGATGCCGGTCACATAGAGCGCGCCAAAATACAGCAGGGTCGCCAGCGCGCCGCCCATGCCGGTATAGCCGCGTAGCAACAGCGCCTGAATCCCAAATTGCAGCGCGGCCAAGGGCAACCCAAAAAGGCCAACCGCCAGCAGCCAGCCGATCAGCAGTTCAAGTCCCGTCCCCGTCCAGTCGAGCGGTTCGTCGATGAAGCGCGTATTGGCCCATAAAAAGCGCCGTTCACGGGTGCGCGCCCAAAATCCGTAAATGCCAAGTGTCACGATGCACAGCAGCAAATTGGTGAACGCGATTGGCGCGAACGTGCGCCAGTCACTCATGAACTGAAAGCTGCCGTCCTGATCGTCGCTGTGCATCGCGCTGCCCCTGCTGCTTCTCGCGTTCTACAGCCCAAGCCGACGGAATCGTCAATTTATCATTTCGCGCCGCCATCCGATTGCTGTGTGAGGAACTGCTTGACCGCGCTTGAAAAAGCGGCGGGCTGATCAAGCATGATGAAGTGCCAGCTATCGGCGATGGGCACCAGCTTGGCGGGGGACCCGCGATAGCCATGCTGCCAAAGCGCCGTCGCCTGCGGCCCGGCGCCAGTCGCATAGAGCACGGTAAAGGGTTTGCCCGCGATCCTCGACAATTCACCGCGCAAATCGGTGGTCATCAGTTCATAGAGCGCTTGCGCCGTCGCGGCGGGCGCGGCCTTTGTCCCCCAATTCGCAACCTTGATCCGGCCAGCGGGCGTGTTGGACCAGATGCCGCCGGGATCGGCCGTGATCGGCTCTGATGGCACCGGCGTCGCCAGCGTGCGCGCGCGTGCCTGTTCGGCAAAGGGGCGTGCGCGCTCCACGGTCATTGCGGGGTCGAACAACAGGCTGAAAAAGGGCAGCGCATCGACCACCATCACCCGGCCTGTCGCGGCCGGGTAGCGCGCGCCCATCATCATCGCGAGCAGACCGCCCATCGAATGGCCGATGATCGCGGGGCGATCGATCTTGTGCGCGGCGATATAGCGGTCAAGATCGGCGGCAATCCCCGCCAGCATCCCCGGCTTGGCATTATCGCCCGGCGCATCCCCGCCAAAGCCGTTGACCTGCACCAGATGGACACGGTGCGTGCGCGCCAGATCGGCGGCCACCCCGTCCCACACCGCGCGCGGGCTGGCGAGGCCGGGGATCAGCACCACGGCCGGGCCGCTTTGCCCCATTGTGGTGACCGAGATATGCGCGAGCCGCTCCTCGGCCGGGGCGGCCTGTGCCCGGGCGGGGGCGGCGGATGTCAGGGCGAGCGGGGCAAGGGCGAGCGGGGCAAGGACGGTGGCGGCGAGGCTGAGCGCGAGGCAGTGCATGTCAGGCATCCTTTGACGGGCTGGTGAAAATCTCTTCGATCGCAAGGCCGAACAATTCGGCAATGCGGAACGCGAGCGGGAGCGAGGGATCGTAACGGCCGGTCTCGATGGCGTTGACGCTTTGGCGCGACACCTCCAGCCGGTCGGCAAGGTCGCCCTGGCTCCACCCGCGTTCGGCGCGCAACGTGCGCAGGCGGTTCTTCACGCCTCGCCCCCCTGTTCGAGCGCGAGATTGACAATGCTGCCCACACCCAGCCCGGCAAACCAGATGACCGGCACGAAAAATGTCGGGAGGCGCATGACATCGGTATAGATTTCGAGGAAACCCCAAATGCTCGCGATCGACATGGCAAAGCCTGTTGCGACCAGCGCCTTGCGCACTTCGAGCATCCGTAGATATTCATCTTTCAGTTCAATAATATAGCGTCCGATGATCCAGAAGACGCCGACAATGGGAAGCGCGGGCAAAACCGCAATCGCCCACAGAATCGGCCCCTCCGGCCGCCACGCCCAGATCGCATAGGGCGCGGCAAACACTAGCACGGCATAGACCGTCATCATCGGCACGAAGCGGCGCAGATAGGCGCGCGCAGCGGCGTTCTTCTGGCGGACATACATTGCAAACCTCCCTTCAAATGCTGTGAAGGGTGCTTTACAGTAAAGCGACCTTGTCAGTCAAGCGACCTTGTCAGCGCCAGCGCGCCAACCACCGTCAGATGATATAGTCCACCGTCTTCATCTGCGTCGTCGCTGCGCGCTTGGCGGCGCGTTTGGCGATCAGCCGAGCGTGGAGCCGCTCGATGGTGGCGCTGCCGGTGGTTTGAAAGACAAAGGGCAGAAATCCGTGGATCACCGCGCCGATGCCGCCCGCAATCATCGCCAGTCCAAAGCTCGTCGCGACACCGAAATGTTCAGCATAGCTCTCCCCGACCGAGGCAGGGTGATCGAAGAACAGGCGGCGGATCATGGGGTGTCTCACTCGGCTATGGGTTGGCGATGGGGGTATCGGACAGCGGGCGCGCGGCGAGGGCGGCGAGCATGTCGGCGGCAAGCTGGCTGAGCGTGTCGTCGCGCGCGCCCATCACGATGATGCGGTCGCCGGGCTGTGCCTCGCGCACCAGCAAGGCGGCGGCGTCCGCCCGGTCAGCGATGTAGCGGGCTGGCGCGCCCCGCGCGGCAAGGTCGGCGACAATATCGGCGCTCGTCACCTCGCGCGTGACGGTGCCGCCCTGATAGACCGGATCGGGCAGGATCAACAGGTCACCGGGCGCGAGCCGCGCCGCCAGACTGTCGACCAACTCGTCCCGCATCATTTTGAGCGGGCCATAGCCATGCGGCTGAAACAGGATCAGCAACCGACCGGGAAACGCATGCAGCGTGTCGAGCGTCGCGCCAATCTTGTCCGGGTTGTGGCCGAAATCGTCGATGACGGCCACGCCGCCAGCCTCGCCAATCAGGTCGAACCGGCGTTTGAGCCCGGCAAATCCCTCGATCGCCGCCATCGCATCGGGCAGCGCGACCCCAGCTGCACATGCAGCCATCAGCGCGGCAAGTGCATTGGCGACATTGTGCCGCCCCGGCACTTTCAGCCGCACCCGCCCGACCGGCATTGTCGCGTCGATCAGGTCGAAGGAAATGGCAAACGGCTCCTCGACAATGTTGTCGGCCACGAAATTGAGCGGTGTCGGCGTCCCACCGATCGAAAAGCTGCCCGCATAGTCGGGCGCGCGCGCGGTGTGGAGGGCAAGGGCTTCCGCATCATCGGCGTTGACAATCGTGGTGCCGCCCGCGTCGCCCGCCCGCGCGAGGAAATCGCCGAACAGGACCCGCAACTCCGCCATCGACTTATGGTCGTGGCTGACATTGTTCAGCACCGCGATTGTCGGATGATAGAGCGCGATCGACCCGTCGCTTTCGTCAACCTCGCTGACAAACACATCGCCCCCGCCGACGAGCGCGCTGGCAAAGGGCGCGTCGGGGGTCGCGAAATTCTTCATAACCGCACCGTTCATCACGGTCGGCTCGTGCCCGGTTGCGTGGAGGATCCACGCGATCATGCCGGTGACGGTCGATTTGCCGCTGGTCCCGGCCACTCCCACGCGCACGCGGCTATCGTTGAACAATTGGCTGAGCAATTCGGCCCGGCTGAGTAGGCGCGCGCCGACCCGTTCAGCAGCGACCCTGTCCGGCACGGTCGGCTCGATCGCGGCAGAGGCAATGACGATCTGCTCAGACGAGTTGATCCCGCTGCCGTCCTGCGGATGGAGCGCGATGCCGAGCGCTTCGAGGGCGGCGAATTTGGCGGGCACGCGCCCCTGGTCCAGGCTGCGGTCGGATCCGGCCACCGCCGCGCCCCGCCCGGCCAGGATCATCGCAAGCGGCATCATCCCGCTCCCGCCAATGCCGATGAAGAAGTAGGATTTGCCTAGCCCCATGGCCAAGCGCTATCGCGGGAAATCAGGCAAGGAGCAAGTATGCGCATTGGTGTGGTCGCCCCGGCGCGGCCGATTGACCGGGCACTGGCGGCGCGATGCCATGCGATTGCTGCGAGCTATCCGGGTGTCGAGTTGGTGGTGTCACCGCAATGCTTCCTGAGCGACGGGCATTTTGCCGGGCCGGACGCGCTGCGGGCTGAAGCGTTCATCGCCATGGCGAATGACCCCAGCATCGACGCAATCTGGTGCGCGCGTGGCGGCTATGGATCGAACCGGATATTAGCGATGGTGCAAAACCGGCTGAGCGCGGTTGCGGCGGCCAAGACTTATGTTGGCTATTCCGATTTCGGCTTTGTGCTGGGGGCGATGTATGCGCGTCGGCTGGGCAAATGCGTGCATGCGCCGATGCCCGGTGATCTGGCGCGCGACGGGGGTGAGGCTGCCGTGCGGCGCACGCTCGGCTGGCTGACGGGTGATCGACAGGGGGTGGAGCCGGGGTTGGCGTCGGGATTGGGCACGCGCCCGGCGGTGGCATTTAATCTCGCTATCCTGGCGTCGTTGATCGGTACGCCGTGGCTCCCCGATCTTGCCGATCATGTCCTGTTGATCGAGGATGTCTCAGAGCCGCTCTACCGCATCGACCGGATGCTGAGCCAGATGGCACATGCGACGCAGCTAAAGGGGCTGGCCGGGGTGCGGCTTGGCCGGGTGAACGATGTTCAGCCCAATGCCCCCCCCTGGCGGGAAAGTCTGGCGGTCATGCTCCCGCGCTGGTGTGGTGAGCTTGGCGTGCCGTTTCTGGGCGCGGCCGATATCGGGCATGATGCCGCCAACAAGGTAGTGCCGTTCGGGTTGGGATAGCGCGGCCTAGCGGATGAACAGTGGGCCCCTATGCCGCTTGGCGCATGGGCGCGCGCTTGGCGATGGCTGCCCGTTGCTGCGCCGGTGGATCGGACGCGACGGCCCCCACGCTGCCGCTGCGCTCCAGCTTGCCCCAGCCAACCCGCCGACCCTTTACCGCCCGGAAAACCGCGCGGAGCACTACGAAATAGAGGATCTGGCGATAGGCGAAGCGCTGCACCAGCATCCCGACCAGCGGGAACCGCTCCTCCCGCGGGTCAAAGCGATAGGCGATATAGCCACAGCCCAGCTCCAGCGCCGTAAACGCCCCCCAGAACGCCGCCATGGTTAGCGCATCATCGCCCGCCGCCGCCCAGCCGCGATCGGCAATCCGCCATGCCGTGCCGCCAATGCTCGCGACGAGCGCCACGTCGATCAACGGCGCGATGAAGGTGAGCAGCAGCTGAAACACCACCGCCTGCGGCAAGCCGATCAGTGCAAGGCCGCGCGGCCGCCCGCGACCGATCAGCGCGCGGTGCTTCCACAGGCATTGCAGCGTGCCATAGGACCAGCGGAGGCGCTGTTTGAACAGCGCGCGCACGGTTTCTGGCGCCTCGGTCCACGCGATCGCGTCATTGTCGCACGCCACGCGCCAGCCTGCACGCTGAATGGCGAGCGTCAGGTCCTGATCCTCGGCGAGCGTGTCAGTCGGATAGCCGCCGACCGCGTCCAGCGCCCGCCGACGCCACGCGCCGATCGCGCCGGGTACCACCGTGACCCCACCAATCGCCGCAAGCGCGCGCCGTTCGATATTCTGGGCGGTTACATATTCGATTGCTTGCCAGCGGGTGATGAGGTTGGTCTGATTGCCGATCTTGGCATTGCCCGCGACTGCGCCGATGTGAGGATCGGCGAACCAGCGGGTCAGCCGTGCGATCGTGTCGGGCTCGAACTGGGTATCGGCGTCGAGCGCGATCACGATGTCGCCCTTGGCGCGCATCAGACCCTGGTTCAGCGCGCGCGCCTTGCCGCCATTTTCGAGCACCAGCAATTGCACGCGCGGGTCAATCCCGAATGCGCGGGCGACAATATCGGCGGTGCCGTCGGACGAACCGTCGTCGATCACCAGCACCTCGATGCGCACCCCCGTGCTCGCCAGGACGCGCCGCACCGATGCTTCGATCACGCGCGCTTCGTTAAAGGCGGGGATCAGGACCGATACGAATGACGGAACCAGATGCGGGGCGGCAGCAAGCGGCCGTTCGCGATACCGGCTCCAGCATGCCAGCGCTGCCACGCCGGCTGCGCGCGCCATCCCCAGCACAATCGCAAGGCCGAACAGCATGACAAGCCCGTCGCGCATCCATTCCACGCCGCCAAACAAATAGCGATTGGTATCGGCCTGGCGCCCTTCCGCACCCTTCAGCACGGGCATTGCGGCCTCTCGGCTGATCCCGGCGAGCGTCGAGACCGTCACCAGATCATAGCCGCGCGCGCGCAGCCCGCGGATAATGCCCGGCAACGCGGCGAGCGTTTGCGAGCGGTCCCCGCCCGAATCGTGCAGCAGGACAACCTGATGCGGTTGTGCGGCCGTCCCCGTCGTCACTCCGGCGATGGTGCGCGCGATAATCGCGTCGCGGCCCGGCGCGCGCCAGTCGAGCGGATCGACGTTGAGGCCGACCGTCAGATAGCCCATGCCCGCCGCCACGCGGGTAGCGTGCAGCTCGTCGCGCTGGTCCGGGTCGGCGTCCCCCAGAAAGGGCGGGCGGAACAGACGCAGCGTGCGCCCGGTATAGGCCTCGACCAGCCGTTCGGCGGCGGTCAGTTCCAGCCGGATCGCGGCGGGCGAGCGCTGGCTCAGGTCGGCGTGCGAGGTTGAATGATTGCCCAGCTCGCTGCCCTCTGCCACGATGCGCCGCAACAGCGCGCCCTGGCCGAGCGCACTGGCGCCGGTCACGAAAAAGGTTGCGGGCACGCCTTCGCGCCGCAGCACGTCGAGGATGCGCGGCGTCCACACCGGATCCGGGCCGTCGTCAAAGGTCAGCGCGACCAGTCGGCGGTGCGCCCCGGTGCGCTGCACCCGGTCGGGGCTGGGCAGCCGGTCATAGCGCGCGGCGCGGACCATGCCGTCACGACCATGCCGCAGCGTGCGCGCGCCCGCGCTCGCTTCGGCATCGAGCCGCATGATCTCGCCCGCGCCGGTCACCGTGACACCGGGCATTGGCGGCAAGTGCTCGACGCCATTGGCATCTCCGTGCAGGGCGGCCCAGAAGCCCGGATCCTCGCTGCCCAATCGCCACAATGCGGTGCTGCGAACGCCCAGTTGGTCGAGCACGCGCAACTGGTTCATCGCGCTGACCGCGTCGAGCATCCACACCTGATGCGTGCGGCCATGTTCGCGGTAAGCAAAGTGCATGGTGCCGCTGATATTGTCGAAAACGGGCATCGTCCGCGCGCGGCTTGCTCGGCTCCATGCGTCGGCAATGGTCAGCGGCTCGGTGCGCCCGGCGGTCCAGTCATAGGCGTAACTGCCCAGCGCTACGACCGCCTTGTCGCGTCCGATCGCTCGCACGGCATCGGTGACAACGCGCATGAACCAGGGTTGGGACGCGATCGGCCCTGCTTCCCCGCCCATCCAATGTTCGTCATAGGCCATTACGAACAGCCGGTCGGCAACCGCTGCATAGGCTCCCAAATCCCAATCGGGGTCGGCGACTGGCACCGCCACCGCCACCGTCCAGCGGCGCCCGGCAAAACGGGTGCGAAGCTCGGCCACAAAGCGGCGATAATCGGTATGGGCTGACCGGGGCAGGTTCTCCAGGTCAAGCATCACGCCGCCCCCGTGTTCGCGGGCTACCATCTGGGTCAGCGCGTCGGCAAACTTGCGGCGCGCGGCGGGATCGGCCAGCAGCTTTGCGGTTCCTGCGCCATCCCAATGGCCATCGGGTGCTGCATTCTGGACCATGGGCAGCACGCGCGGCCGCTTTGCCCGCTTGGCGAGGAGGGCGGCCAGCGCGGGGTCGGCTTCATAGGTCATCGCCCGGTCCGGCCCGGCAATCGTCGCGAGCCCCGGCACTACCCAATCAATCTCGCCCAGCCGATCGGCAAGCGCGCGCCGCGAGGGTTCATCCCACGGCATGTAGAAGGCGAAAACCTCGCGCGGGGTCGGATCAGTTGGCGTCGTTGCGGCGGGCAGCCATGCCCCGCGCTCGACGGCGGGCGCGGTGACCGGGATTGCGACCGGCCGGTCGGCATCCTCGGCAAAGCGAATCGGTGAATGGTCCCGGCTCGTGGTGAGCGCCAGCGCCAGCGCAACCAGTGCCGCAACCATCGCCGCGACCGCCGCCAGCGCGACGGCGAAAGTCCGGCGCGCGCGCCGCCCGGTCGGGTCAAGGAAAATGGGTTTGGTCAATACGGCCTCCGACAAGCGTCGCTATACCGGTGGATCGTAAAGATGATGCTACTTTGACACCGTGATGGACCAATACTACTTGATTTCCGCACGCGTTTATCTTGATTATTACTGACGGCGCCTCAAGAAGCCGGGCGGGGCCGGGCGATCGGGTGCCCGCGTCACGCGCGCGGTATTGGCGCCGCCGCCCCATCGCCAGCGGTCTTCGCAGCAGGCCGGCGCGAGACTATCGGTTCGCCCGCGGAGCTATTTGCGACGAATAATGGTGCTGCCGGTGAGGATTGAACTCACGACCTCAGCCTTACCAAGGATGCGCTCTACCACTGAGCTACGGCAGCACGGCCCCGGCAATGCCGAAGCGGAAGCGCGCTATGGTCAGAGGCGGTTGAACTTGTCAAGCGATTGCGCCACACACTGGTGGCCCAGCCATGCCTGACCAGCCGCCACCCGCCCGCGATGATCGCGCCGCTCGCCTGGCCGCGGCGCTACGCGACAATCTCCACAAGCGCAAGGCGCGCGCGCGTGGCGTTGAGGCGGGAGAGGCGGCACCTGCCGCGCCGCCCTCCCCCGACACGCCTTAGGCCGCCATTACAAACGCATTGAGCTTGTTACCATCGGGGTCCCGGAAATAGCCGGCGTAAAACCCGCCGTCGCCGCGCGGGCCGCACGGTCCCTCACACGTGCCGCCATGCGCCAGCGCGATCGCATGGAGCCGGTCGACCTGCGCGCGGTCCTTTGCCTCCAGCGCGACCATTACGCCATTGCCGACGCTCGCCGGATTGCCGTCAAACGGCTTGGTCAGGCCGATGCCCGCCGCACCGCCAGGGGTTCCCCAGGCGATGAAGCCATCGAACTCCATCATCCGCGCCGTGCCCAATTCGGCGGCCAGCGCATCGTAAAAGGCCGCTGCTCGCGGCAAATCATTCGTCCCCAGTGTGACGTAACCGATCATTGCAACCCTCCCGCGACTCGTTGTTCGGAACGTATATAGAACATCGCTGCGATCGTCCAGCGCCGATCCTCGGCCAACCCTAGCGTCAGACCGGCGCGCATTTCGCTTCAAGCCACGCCAGTTCCTCGCCCACCATCTGCGGGCCCAGCACTGCCAACACGCGCGCGTGATAGGCGTCGAGCCAGTCGCGCTCCCCCGCGCTCAGCAGCGCGGCGTCGATCAGGCTGCGCTCGATCGGGCAAAAGGTGAGCGTCTCAAACCCCAGCATCATCCCGCCCACGACCGGGCGCTCCTCCACCAGCACCAGATTTTCGATGCGGATGCCATATTCGCCTGCTTTGTAATAGCCGGGCTCGTTTGAGATGATCATGCCGGGGCGCAGCGGCTCGGCCGGGCCGCCGCCGGGGTAATTGGGCGGGGCGATGCGCTGCGGCCCCTCATGCACCGCCAGATAAGCGCCGACGCCGTGGCCGGTGCCATGCGCATAATCGAGGCCAATCTCCCAGAGCGGTCGCCGGGCGAACGCATCAAGCTGACCCCCGGTTGTGCCGAGCGGAAACTGCGCGGTGGCGAGCGCGATATGCCCTTTGAGCACGCGAGTGAAGCGGTCGCGCATTTCGGCAGTCGGCTCTCCCACGGGCAGAACGCGGGTGACATCGGTGGTGCCATCGGCATATTGGCCTCCTGAATCCACCAGATAGAGTTGGCCCATCTCCAGCCGCGCGTTCGATTCCGCATCGACCCGGTAATGGGGAGAGGCGCCATGCGCGCCCGTGGCCGATATCGTGTCGAAACTGGTGTCGAGCAACACGCCGGTTGCCGCGCGAAATTCGTGCAGTCGCGCGACGCAGTCGAGTTCGGTCAGGCCGCCCTTGGGGGCCTCTGTCTCGACCCAGCGCAGGAAGCGCGCCAGCGCGGCCCCGTCGCGGGCGGACGCCGCGCGGTGGCCTGCGATCTCAACCGGGTTCTTGGTCGCCTTGGCCAGCACCACCGGGTCGCGCAGCGCGAGCACGGTCGCGCCGCCCGCTTCCAGCGCGCCGAAAATGGCAGCGACCGCGCGTTCGGGGTCAGCGGCGATCCGCTTGCCTGCATAGCCGCCCAGTGCGGCTGGAAACGCCGCGCGATCGTGGAGCCGCACGGCATTGCCGAGATGCTGGCGCACGGCTTCGGTCATTTTGTCGGGTGCGACGAACAGGTCAACTGTGCCATCACTGCCGACGATCGCATAGGCAAGCGCGACCGGCGTGTGCGCCACGTCGCGGCCGCGGATGTTGAGCAGCCACGCGATCGAATCAAGCGCGGTCAGCACCACCGCATCCGCGCCGCGCGCGCCAAGCCATTCGCCGAGTTGCGCCCGTTTCTGCGCGGACGAAGCGCCGGCCTGAACATCGTCATGCACCACCAGCGTCGCCGCCGAGGGCGCAGGGCGATCGGGCCAGACGGCATCGACCGGGTTCGTTGCAACCGGGACCAGTTCGGCGCCCCGTTCGGCAAGGGCGGCGCGCGCCTCGCTCACCCAGCCGCGCGTGTGGAGCCACGGGTCATAGCCGATCCGCCCGCCGCGCGGCGCATTGGCGGCCAGCCAAGCGGCAACGCTCGTCGCGGGCACGCCGACGAATTGCCAGTCTTCGGCTGATACCTGCTGCCGGACTTGCAGCGTATAGCGCCCGTCGGTGAAGATCGCGGCCTCGGCGGGGAGGACGACCGCAGTCCCCGCCGACCCCTGAAAACCCGTCAACCACGCCAGCCGCTGAGCGTAATCGCCGACATATTCGCTCATATGTTCATCGGTGAGCGGCACGACAAACCCGTCGAGCGCGGTGCGGGCAAGCTGTTCGCGCAAGGCGGCAAGCCGGGCGGCATGGGTGGACATGGGGCTACTCCAAGGGCCAGGTCAACAAATCATGATCCTACGCTGAACGGGGGGACGGCGGGAAGGATATTTCGCGATCGCGTATTACAGCCCTTAACGCCCGCAAGATCACGCAATTTTAACCCTGTTGCGCTAGTCCCTACGTCATGACCGCCCGCAATTGCCATATTTGTTCGCGTGATATCGGCAAGACGTCACTTGTCCGGTGTCAGGTCGCGGCCTGCCCGCTTCGGGATGACAAACCGACGGCGTCGCGCAAGACCCTTATCGGCGTCATCGGGCTGGGCGTGGCGGTGATGGGTGGCCTTGCGCTGATGTCGTCGGTGGTGACAGTTCCCGGTTCCTCGCAGTCGACGGCCGCGCCGAGATTTGAACGCGCCCAAGTTGCAAGCTGGTTCGATGGGTTGATGCGGCCGCGTGGTAAGCAGGATGTTGCCGAATCGGCGTCGGCTGTCCCGGTCGATTGGAGCGCCTCCAAACGTGTCGAAACATTTTCGTGCAGCGGGCAATTGTCGGCCGCGCGCGCGGCAATCTGTTCGAACTGGGATTTGGCGACGGTCGATTACAATCTTGCGCTGGTTTATCGGCACGCGTT
Source organism: Sphingomonas sp. UBA4766 (assembly GCA_002403415.1). Classification (GTDB taxonomy): domain Bacteria; phylum Pseudomonadota; class Alphaproteobacteria; order Sphingomonadales; family Sphingomonadaceae; genus Sphingomonas. The sequence goes on from DHHS01000065.1 coordinate 18,566, forward strand.
GGCGTCTGCGCCCAATCCCGCGACGGTTCGGGCGGCGCAACGCCGCTGGCTCGCCGAGCTTGAGCAACTCGACGCTAGCCCCGATGTGGTGCTCGCCCATTACCGCAACCAGCTGGAAAAGCTTCAGGGCGAAAGCGCAAAATCGGGCTCCTGAACCCAGCGGCGTAGCGAGGCGTGCCGGGGCAGGCGCAGCTTGAGTCCGCACCCCTTGTTCTGGCATGGAGGACCGGTGCCATGGGGCTCGCGCGCCGGGGGGGTGACAGTGCCGGATCAGAAGGTGCAAATCGTGGTGGTCGGTGGCGGCGCGGGCGGGCTTGAACTCGTGCGTCGGCTCGGCACACGCTATGGCAGGCGAAACCACGATATCATTCTGGTCGACCGTAATCTGACGCATATCTGGAAGCCGTTGCTGCACGAAGTCGCGGCCGGGTCGCTTGACGCCAATCTCGACGAAGTTGGCTATGGCGGTCACGCGGTGCGCTGGGGTTATCGTTTTTTCCACGGCGCGATCGAGCGGATCGACCGCGCCGCGCGCACCATCACCACCGCGCCGCTGATTGATGAGGCGGGCGTAGAAATAATTGGGCGCCACACTATCCGCTATGACTATCTGGTGATGGCGATTGGCGGCATTTCCAACGATTTTGGTGTGCCGGGCGTTCGCGACCATGCGATGTTTCTGGAGGATCGACCGCAGGCGGACCGGTTCCGCCAGAAACTGCTCAATGCGTGCCTGCGCACCAACCACGCGCACCAGACCGGAAATGCGGAGGCGCGGGTGCGCGTCAGCATTGTCGGCGGCGGCGCGACTGGCGTTGAGCTGGCAGCCGAGCTTTATAATTCGGCCAAGGCACTGCGTCATTACGGGCTTGAGGTGTTTGACGAGAGCAAGCTTGAGGTCTCGCTGATCGAGGCGGGCCCGCGCATCCTACCCGCGCTGGACGAAGTGCTGGCGACCACCGCGAAAAAGGAGCTGGAGGCGCTTGGCGTGCGGGTGCTCGACGGAACGCAGGTAGTGCGGCTGGCGGCGGGCGAAGTCCATACTGGCGATGGTGGGGTAATTGCCGCCGACCTGATCGTGTGGGCCGCCGGCGTGAAGGGCGCCGATGAGCTGCGCATGATGGGTGATCTGGAACTGACGCGCAGCAACCAGATCGTCGTGCGCCCCACACTCCAAAGTGCTACCGACGATCGCATCTTTGCACTGGGCGATTGCTGTTCGTGCCTGTTGCCGGGCCGCGATCGTCCGATTCCGCCGCGCGCGCAATCGGCGCACCAGATGGCCGATCTGGTCTTGACCAATCTGGTGCGTGCGCAATCGGGAAAGCCGCTGAGGGATTTCGTCTATCAGGACCGTGGCTCGCTCGTCTCGCTCAGCCGCTTTTCAACCGTCGGCAGCTTGATGGGCAATCTGGTCGGCGGGCGGATGTTTGTGGAGGGGTGGATCGCGCGGATGGTTTATACCTCGCTCTACCGGATGCATTTGATCGCGATCCACGGCTGGGTGCGGGGGCTTGCGCTGATTGTGGTCGGGCATGTGAACCAGATTGTTCGGCCAAAGCTGAAGCTGCATTGATCGCGCGCGCCCCGCGGGGGTTCGATTTCCCGCCCAGCCGCGCTAAGGCAGGGGGATGACTATCCCCACCCCGCCCGTCGCTCCCCGCCGCCCGCACAGCTTCACCGCCCATGGCATCACCATCGACGATCCCTATGCCTGGCTGAAGGACCCCGGCTATCCCGAAGTCACCGACCCCGACATACTCGGCTATCTGGCAACGGAAAATGCCTATTTCGAAGCGGTTATGGCCCCGCTCAAGCCGATGACCGATGCGCTCTATGAAGAAATGAAGGCGCGGATCAAGGAGGATGACCGCTCGGTCCCGCAAAAGGACGGCGACTGGCTCTACTGGACGGCGTTCGAGACCGGCGGTCAATATCGCAAATGGTGGCGCAAGCCCGTGGCGGGTGGGCCGGACGAGTTGATCCTTGATGAGCCGGCGCTGGCGGCGGGCAAGGAATATTTCCGGCTCGGCGCACTGTCGGTCAGCAATGACGGGCGGCTGCTGGCTTATGCAATCGATGACAATGGGTCGGAGCGGTTTGAGGTTCGCATCAAGAATCTGGCGACGGGGGAGCATTATCCCGAAGTCATTCCCGGCATGCTCTCCGAAATCGTGTGGACCGCGGACGATAGCGGCTTTCTCTATGGCCTGGCCAACGATCAGTGGCGCACCGACAATGCCCGGCTGCACCGGCTGGGCACGGACCCGGCAAGCGATATCGAATTGTTCAAGGAAGCCGATGACGGGTTCCGCGTCGGCGTATCCGAAACCAGCGACCGCCGGTGGATCATCATCGCGACCGGCGACCATGTGACGAGCGAGGTCTATCTCGTTCCCGCCAGCGACCCGCTTGCGCCGCCAAAGCTGGTGAGCGCGCGGGTGCCGGGGCGCGAATATGATGTGGATACGCATGGCGACACGCTGTTCATCCACACCAACGACACGCATCCGAATTTCCGGCTGTGCACGGCGTCACTCGACGCGCCGGGGGAATGGGAGGAGCGGATCGCGGCCTCACCCGATTTTTACCTGACGGGGATGAGCTGTTTCAAGGACTTCCTCGTGATTGACGGGCGCGAGGATGGGCTCGACCAGATCGAGATCCACAGCTACGACGCCGCCACGCCGTCCAGGCGGATCGCCTTTCCAGAGGCAAGCTATGACGCGGGCCTTGGCGACAATCCTGAATATGACATGCGCGTGCTGCGGCTTGGCTATGAATCGATGGTCACGCCCGGCACGGTCTATGATTATGACGTTGCATCGGGCGACATGACCGTGCTGAAGGTGCAGGAAATCCCCAGCGGTTACGACGCATCGAAATACGCGACCGAGCGACTGAAAATCACCGCGCGCGATGGCATCCAAGTGCCGGTGTCGATCGTTTACCCGCGTGACTTCCCGCGCGACGGCAGCCGCCCGCTGTTCCTCTACGCCTATGGCGCTTATGGCTATGCGATCCCGCCGGGGTTTTCGACCGGACGGCTGAGCTTGCTCGACCGCGGCTTTGCATATGCGATTGCGCACATCCGTGGCGGCGATGACCTGGGCCAGCAATGGTATCTCGACGGCAAGCTGGACAAGCGCACCAACACGTTCAACGATTTTGTCGACGTGGCGCGTGGTTTGATTGCCGATCAGTGGACGAGCGCCGGCCGCATCGCGATTGCGGGCCGCTCGGCGGGCGGCGAGCTGATGGGGGTCGTGGTCAATTCCGATCCTGAGCTGTGGGGTGCGGTGATTGCCGATGTGCCGTTCGTCGACGTGCTCAACACGATGATGGACGCTGATTTGCCGTTAACGCCGGGCGAATGGCCCGAATGGGGCAATCCGATCGAGGACCCCAAAGCGTTCAATCTTATCCGCAGCTACAGCCCCTATGATAATGTCACCGCGCAGGCATATCCGCCGATGTTCATTAGTGGCGGGCTGAACGATCCGCGCGTTACTTATTGGGAGCCCGCCAAATGGGCGGCCAAGTTGCGCTCGACCAAGACCGATGACAATGTGCTGCTGCTTAAGACCAACATGAGCGCGGGGCATGGTGGCAAATCGGGTCGGTTCGATGCTTTGCGCGAAGCGGCAGAGGAGCACGCCTTCGTTCTGTGGCAATTGAAGATCTGAAAATTATCGTACTTTCATGATAACATAACTGTGCTATCCTGAGACAACGGAGGCGACGATGCTAAAGGAATGGAGTGACGACCTCCCCGACAAGCAGGCCGCCGATTTGTGGAACACGGCGATCGAACGGGAAGTTTTGCGGAGGTTGGCGCGCATTGAAGCCGAGCTCAGGGGCGTCATCGATAGAAAAGCGATAGCGTCAGATTTCTACCACACGATGCGCAAGGTGATTGCCTTGCGCGAGCGGCTCCTCCCGGCTTTTCCCGTCGATCCTGCGTGGAAGATTTTGATGACGCTCGCACAAACGCCCGCGGGCAGTGACAAATCGAGTGTTACCAGCATCGCCTATGGTGCCGAAGTGCCCCTGACGACGGCACTTCGCTATATCGCCGCGCTGGAGCTTGAGGGAATCGTTGCACGGTCGCCACACCCTGATGACCGGCGCCAAGTGGTGATCGCGTTAACAGAAGAGGGACGCAAGCGCCTCGAGTCCATCGCCGAACGCTGGTCCGATCATAAGATTTTGCTGATGATTGTCATGCCCTTGGTGATTTTGATGACCACGCTTGGTTCCCTGATCCTCCTTTAACGACCCGTCCTCTCGTGCGCCCGACAATGACGTATTCGTGAAAACCTTTGCTCTGACCTTCACCGCCCGCGCCGACGACATCGACGAACTCGGCCATGTCAACAACGCGGTGTGGGTGCGCTGGATCCAGGAGATTGCGGTGGCGCATTGGGAAGCCGCTGCCCCACCCGATCACCTCGCCGCCCATGTCTGGGTCGTGACGCGGCATGAGATTGATTATCGTGGCAATGTCCGGCTGGGGGAGGTGGTGACAGGCGAAACCTGGGTCGCTGCCCCGCCCAAGGGCGCGCGGTTCGACCGGCGGGTGCGATTTGTGGGAGCAGGCAGCAAGGTAATGGTCGAGGCCGTAACCACCTGGGCGCTGCTCGACCGAGCGAGCGGACGGTTGCTGCGCGTGCGGCCGGAAATTGCCGCACCCTTTCTGGGCTAGGCCCGCCGGTCAATCCAGCGGCCAAAGCCGACAAAGCCGGTGATGAGCACGGGCACCAGCATGATCGACAGCACAACCTTGGTCAGCATCTGTCCTCCCATCAGCGCCAGGATCGGTCGATCACCATAAAAGGCGATGGTGATGAACAATACCGTATCGACAATCTGCGAAACGACGCTGGCAATCATCCCACGCAGCCACAGCGTCCGCGACGCGCCGGTGCCGCGCCGTAGGCGGTCGAAAACCAGCACGTTCAACGTTTGCGAAGTGCCATAGGAAATAAACCCGGCAATCATCAGCCGGGCGCTGCTGCCGACTACGATCGGGAAAGCCTCAATCGCGGGCGGATACATGTCGGGATCATTGGGCAACGCGATCACGAACTGGATCAGCGCCGTCGCGATCAGCAGCGGAACAAAGCCCAGCCGGACCAGCAGCGTCGCGGTCGCCTGTCCGTGGAGCTCGGCGACCGCGCTCGACATCACCACCAGCAACAAAAATGCGAACACGCCCGCTTCGACCGCCAGCGGCCCAAGCGATACCTGCTTTACCCCCAGCACGCCGGCAATGCACACCATGCCGCCATAGAAAATCGCATAGAGAAAAAGCGAGCGCGGGATCGAGGGGCTGGTCTGGTCCATGCGCATTGCTAGCGTGAAAATCGCGTGTCGCAAATCCTTGTGGTTCATGACTGTCGGGTGTGTATGGTGCGCAAATAAGGGGATTGGCCGCGATATGGATCGTTTTGCAATCGGCATTGCCGGGATTGTCACCATCTTGGCGCTTGCTGTGCTGTTGTCGAGCAACCGTCGCGCGATCCGGTTGCGGGTGGTGGGGGCGGCCTTTGCGCTTCAGATCGCTGTCGCGGTGCTGGTGCTTTATGTGCCCGCTGGGCGCGCTGGCGTCCAAGCGATGTCGAATGGCGTCGTCAAGCTGCTCGACTATTCAAAAGAGGGGTCGAAGATCATTTTCGGGGCCGAGTTGGTTGCCTCGCCCTATGGTGCGGGCTTTGCGATTTCGGCGCTGCCTGCGGTGGTGTTTTTCGCCGCCCTCATCGCGATCCTTTATTATTACGGCGTCATGCAATTCATCGTGAAGTGGATTGGCGGCGCCATCCGGGTCGTGACCGGGGTGAGCCGGGTCGAATCGCTCGGCGCGGCGGCCAATATCTTCGTGGGGCAGAGCGAATCGCCGCTGGTGATCCGCCCCTATCTCGGTGCGCTGACGCCGTCGCAGATTTTCACAGTGATGACGGTCGGGCTGGCGGGGGTCGCGGGCACGATATTGGTGCTGTATTTTCAGGTGCTGGGGCCGCTTGGCCCGCAATTGCTGCCCTATCTGGTTGCGGCAAGCTTCATGTCGGCGCCGGGCGGCATTTTGATGGCCAAGATCATCATGCCCGATGATCCCGCGCACGCCGCCGCCGAACCGCAGATCGAGGGGCCGATTACCTTTGGGGAGGAGCGGCCGGTCAACATCTTCATGGCCGCCGCCGATGGCGCGCAAACGGGGGTGAAGCTGGCGGTGGCGATCGCGGCGATGGTGCTGGCATTTACCGCGCTGGTGGCACTCGCCAATGGCGTGCTCGGCGGGGCGGGGGCGTGGCTGGGCTATCCCGACATCACGTTTCAGCGCTTGCTTGGCTATGTGTTTGCACCGTTGATGTTCCTGCTCGGTGTCCCCTGGGCAGAGGCGTTGCAGGCAGGCGGGCTGTTCGGCACCAAGATTGTTCTCAACGAAGTCGTTGCCTTCATCCAATTGGGGCAGGAGTTCAAGGCACTGTCGCCGCGCACGATCGCGATTGTTACATTCTCGCTGTGCGGCTTTGCCAATTTCCTGTCGATCGCGATCCAGATTGCGGTGACAGGCGGCCTTGCCCCCAACCAGCGTCCTGTGATTGCCCGGCTGGGCCTGCGCGCGCTGGCTGCCGCCAGTCTGTCGAACCTGATGTCGGCAGCGCTCGCCGGATTGCTGATCGCGTAAAAAGCCGCTTGAAGTTGACGCTGCGTCAACCGCTATACCCATGGCATGACGCAGATTATCGACATTGCCGAAGTTGCCCGCAGGACGGGGCTTTCCGCACGGGCTTTGCGCTTTTACGAGGCGCGCGGTCTGGTGCGACCCTTGCGCACGGCGTCTGGGCGGCGGGCTTACGGGGCGGGAGAGCTTGAGCGGCTGCACCAACTAATCGCCCTGAAGCGTGCCGGGCTCAGCCTGCAACAGATCAAGAAGCTGTTCGATCGGCAACCGATTGACCTGCGCGAACTGATCGCGCTCCAGCTTGACGCGCTCGACCAGCAGGCGTGCTCGCTCGACGAAGCGCGCGCCACACTACGCACCACTTTGTCCCGAATCGATCGCGGCGAGCCGATCGATGCCGCGACCTTTTGCTCGCTCATTCGAACGGGAGATTTGATGATGACCGATGAAACCCAAAAATGGCAGGCCGTGACCGATCGCTACATGAGCGATCAGGCAAAGGCCGATTTCGCCCGCACCGCCGCCGATATGGGCGATGTGTTCGATCCCGTGGCGACCGGGGCCAAGTGGAAAGAGCTTGGTGACAGGATCAAGGCGGCATTGCCGCTTGATCCGGCCAGTCCGACCGCGCTGGGGTTCGTGCGGGAATGGTTTGCGTTGCTCGCACCGTTCACCGCGGTTGCCACACCCGCGATGTGGGAGGGCGCGCGTGACCTATATGGCCGGATGGACGAATGGCAGGGTCAGGCTGATCCCGGTTTTGACCTGACTGTCTGGCAATTCATCCAGTCTGCGACGGCGGCGGCCAAAGCGGCGGGCCATGATGTCGGGCCGATGCCGAGTTTTGCGCAACCCTGATCGCGCGGGCCCTGCCGGTGCTGGGCGCATCGGCAGGGCCAAGCGTGGCGGTGCGCGGCAGGCTCAGCGTGTTGGCACCGGCTCCGTGCCCGAATAATCGTAAAAGCCGCGCTTGACCTTGCGGCCATACCAGCCCGCCTCGACATATTTGACCAGCAGGGGCGCGGGACGGAATTTGGGGTCGCCGGTCCCGTCAAACAGCACGCGGATGATCTCAAGACAGGTATCAAGCCCGATGAAGTCAGCCAGCGTCAGCGGCCCCATCGGATGGTTCAGCCCCAACATGCACGCAGTGTCGATGTCGCGCATCGTCGCCACGCCTTCACCGAGCGCAAAGGCGGCCTCGTTAATCATCGGCATCAGCACGCGGTTGACGATGAAGCCGGGTGCGTCATGCGCATGGACGATCTGCTTGCCGAGCGACTGGCCAAATGCCTCGACCGCCGCGACCGTCGCGTCGCTCGTCGCCAGCCCGCGGATCAGTTCGATCAGGCCCATTACTGGCACCGGGTTGAAAAAGTGCACGCCCATGAAGCGCGCCGGATCGGGGGCTGCCTGCGCCAACCGCGTGATCGGGATTGACGAGGTGTTCGATGCCAGGATCGCGGTCTCGCTCAACACCTTGCCGACGGTGCCGAAAATCGCGCGCTTGATTTCCTCGCGCTCGGTCGCGGCCTCGATCACCAGCGTGCAATCGCCCATCGCCTCGACCCCGGCCACTGGCTCGATCAGCGCGAGGGTAGCGTCGCGCGCCTCGACCGTGATCTTTTCCTTGGAGACAAGGCGGTCAAGCCCCTTGGCAATTCCCGCCTTGCCTTGTTCGGCGCGGGCCAGGTCGATGTCGGAGAGACGCACGGCGTACCCGGCCTGAGCGGAGACTTGTGCGATCCCGGCACCCATTTGACCGGCACCAATCACACCGATGATACGCATGAACTTACTCCTCAATCAGGTAGTACGGATGACAGGTCTATCACCTCATTTGACACTGATGATCAAGCGTTGATGCGAGTGCGGGTAATCGGGTCGCCTGTCGCGGCCCAGCAGCCAAAAACTGCCCAGACATCACTCAATATATTGTAATTAATTGATATTGCCTTGCTGTGGCAATATTTTATCGGATGAAAGATGTATTTACATCGTATAATACCCATATGATTTAACGCAATATAATCCGATTCACATATCGAAAATAATAGTTTAATTTTATTACAATAAATATTATAATTGCATTGTGTTAATTTACAAATAGACGTTCTATCGATGTATTAGATAATAATTTATTATGATTGCATATTTCATATTAATCCATCATCTTACAGATCAATTTGAGCGCATGTTTAAAGCAATATATCATAAACATAATTTCTATCTTATTCATATTGATGGGAATACAGATAAATCAATCGCATCAAAAATTGCATTATTTTTGCAAGAATTTGATAATGCGGAGATCTTCCCGGCCGTGAGGGTCATGTGGGGCGGATTTAGCCTTGTTGAGGCTGAGCTAAGGGGGATGCGGCGCCTATTGCAAATGAGCGCTAATTGGACTCATTACATAAACTTGAGCGGGCAGGATTTTCCGCTTAAATATCAGAAATATATATCTAATTTTCTTAACAAGAATCCAGGTCGACAATACATTCGTGCTGTTCCTCAGCGTACGAAACGTCCCGAAACACTCAATCGCATCAATGATATCTTTGTTGAAGCATTTGGCAGAATTTTTCATACGGGCATAAAACGACCTTATCTAAGAGAAACATCTCCTTGGATTGGTACTCAGTGGAAAATAGTTGGTCGAAAATTCTGCCAGTTTGTGACCTCTGATAAGCGAGTTGACCGCATTAAAAGATTTTATCTACATAGTTTTATTGCAGATGAGGCATTTTTTCAAACTGTAATTATGAATATTGGCGATACTAATAATTTTATAAATGATGATTTGAGAGAAATTGATTGGGTTCCAGATGGTAATATTAAGTTGAGGCCGCGTAATTTCAATATTAGCGATGCAAATATGTTGACTAATGGGCGAAATTTGTTTGCCAGGAAGTTTAACATCGATGAAGATCCGGAAATAATTAAGTTTCTGGAGGACTATCTTGAATCGGCTGAAGCGGCTGAGCGTTCGGTGATCGATCCTGCGCTGCGGATTGTCGATCGGGTGGTCCCAGCGCTGGAATGTGCTTCTGAACGGTTCGCGGGTCAGGGCGCGGTTCAAATACAGCCCTAGCGGTTGCAACTGATCCCGGATGAGCCGCGAACATGCATCACGGCATTTCGTGGCCCGGGTCGTACTGACCATGGTAGCATGGGTTAAGGTGCGGTGCGCGGCGCCTGTGCTTCGGCGAGAATGACGGCAAAATGCGCCGCCGGGTCGGTCCATTCGGCAATCGGCGTCCAGCCGCCCGCCCGCAACAGGATGCGGGCATCGCGCGGGCCGTATTTGTGGCTGTTTTCGGTGTGGATCGTTTCGCCCGCCGCCATCGCAAACGCCTGCCCCTCAATCTCGAAGCTGACATCGCGCACTGCCTCCAGATGCATTTCGATCCGCGCGCGCATGTCGTTCCAGATGGCGCGGTGCCGAAACGCGGTGACGGGGATGGTGCCGCCCAGCTCGCGGTTGATCCGCGCGAGCAGGTTGAGGTTGAACGCGGCCGTCACCCCTTGTGCATCGTCATAGGCAGGGATGAGCACATCGGCGGGCTTGATGCGGTCCATCCCGATCAGCAACATCGCGCCGGTGCCCAGCGACATCCGCATCGCCCGGAGCAAGTCGGTCGACGTCGCCGGGATCATGTTGCCGATCGTTGAGCCCGGGAAAAACCCCAGCTTGGGCAACCCTGCCACCGCATCGGGCAACGCGATCGGGTGCATGAAATCGGCCTCGATCGGGTGGACGGGCAGACCGGGAAAGGCGCGCGCCAATTGCCCGGCGGATTGGCGCAGGAAATCTCCCGAAATATCGATCGGCACATAAGCCGCCGGGGCAATCGCGCGCAGCAGCAGCGGCGTCTTGGCCGACGAGCCCGAGCCAAACTCCACCACCGCCCGGCCCGCGCCGACGGCGGCGGCAATCGCGGGTCCGGCGGTAGCGAGAATGCCTGCTTCGGTGCGGGTCGGATAATATTCGGGAAGCGCGGTGATCGCTTCAAACAGTTCCGATCCAGCCCGGTCGTAGAACCAGCGCGCCGGGATCGCGCGCGGCCGCGAGGCAAAACCGGCGAGCACATCGGCGCGAAACGCGGGATCGATCAGCGCGCTGTGGCTCATTTCGAACTTGGGCTTCAGCATCGTCACAAATCCCTGGCGAGCCGCAGGCCGGTAAATTGCCAGCGCTGGTGCGGATAAAAGAAATTGCGATAGCTCGCGCGCATGTGCCCACGCGGGGTGGCGCACGATCCGCCGCGCAGCACGAACTGCCCGCTCATGAATTTGCCATTATACTCGCCGACCGCGCCCGCAGCGGCACGAAAGCCGGGATAGGGGCGAAACGCGCTGCCAGTCCATTCCCAAACATTGCCGAACCAACACCCCCAGTCGTCCGCCGCGCGCGGAGACACAGGGCCTGCCGCATCAAGCTGATTGCCGCTTTCGGGATCTTGCCCTTTTGCCGCTGCTTCCCACTCGAATTCGGTTGGAAGGCGGGCGCCCGCCCAACTCGCATAGGCATCGGCCTCGTACAGGCTGATGTGCGTGACCGGGGCGGCGGCATCGACGGGGTGGCGGCCGTCCAGCCCAAAGCGGGTCCAGCCGCTGTCGCTTTGCGCCCAGTATAGCGGCGCGGCAATTCCCTCGCTCTGCACCCAGGCCCAGCCATCGGCCAGCCACAACCGCGGGTCGCGATAGCCGCCATCGGCGATGAATGCGGCCCACTCGCCATTGGTTATGGGCCGGTCGGCGATTGCATGGGGGGCCAGCAGCGCGGCGTGGCGCGGCCCTTCGGCATCAAAGGCAAAGCCGGTGCCGTCGTGTCCAACCTCGACGATCCCGCCCGGTTGCTCGATCCAGCGCAGCGGCGCGGCGGCGGCGCTGGCCAACGGAGCAGCCCCCGGCCAGATTGCCGGCTCGATCGGGTTTTGCGCAAACAGATGGAGCATGTCGGTCAGCAACAGCTCCTGATGCTGCTGCTCATGATGACAGCCCAGCTCGACGAGCGCGCGCACGTCGTCCGACAATTGCGGCATCGCGGTGTCAACGGCCGCCGTTACGGCGTGGCGATAGGCAATCGCCTCGGCCAGCGTCGGGCGCGTCACCATGCCCCGGCGCGGGCGCGCATGGCGTTGTCCTTCGGCCTCGTAATAGCTGTTGAACAAGAAGGGGAAGCGATCGTCGAAAAGCCGATAGCCGGGCATATGATCGCGCAGGACAAAGGTTTCGAAGAACCAGCTGGTGTGCGCCAGGTGCCATTTGGCGGGGGAGGCATCGGGCATCGACTGCACCGTTGCATCGGCGTCGGACAGGGGGGCGACCAATGCCTCGGTCAGCGCCCGTACCGCATTGAAGCGACCGGACAGGGTGGTGGGCGCTTGGTGGCTGGGCATGGCGATGGTCCCCTTGCTGATCAACACGCGCACCGCCCGTTCGCCGGATTAGCGCGACGCGCCGGGCACCCACAATATGTCGCCGCCTGAATCCTTGTTGATGAAACGCGCGGCGACAAACAGATAATCCGACAGCCGGTTGAGATAGGCAAGCACTAGCGGGTTGATCGCGACATCGTGCGCCGTGGCAACAGCGGCGCGCTCCGCTCGGCGCACAATCGCGCGCGCCAAGTGGATTGCAGCCGCCGCCGCCGTCCCACCGGGCAGGACAAAGCTGGTGAGCGGCGGCGCGCTGTCATTCATGACGTCCAACTCGCGCTCCAGCCGCTCGACTTGGCCCGCGACAATGCGCAGCACCATCGCGGATGGCGCGAAATCTTCACCCGGTGTCGCGAGATCGGCGCCCAGATCGAACAGGTCATTCTGAATGCGCGTTAGGTCAGCGGCGAGCGGATGATCCGCCAGCGCGACAATCGCGACGCCGATCGCCGAATTCGCTTCATCCACCTCGCCAATCGCGATCAGCCGCGGCGAATCCTTTGCCGCGCGCGACCCATCGACAAGCCCGGTGGTGCCCATGTCGCCGGTGCGCGTGTAGATGCGGTTGAGTTTGACCATGGCAACCGCGCCCGCGCTTAGCTTGCGCGACCGCTCAGCAACAGGATCAGCACGACGATAACGATGGCCAGCGCCTGGAAAAAGACGCGCGCCTGCATCATTTTGTTCGATTTCAGCCCAGCAACGCTTGGCCCCGTGCCCTTCAGATCGGCTTCGGTCGCCTGAAGAAAGCTGACGATACCGCGGACAAGCGCCACCAGCGTGGCAATCATGGCGGCGATGAGCAGGAGCCAGAGAAACAGCGTCATGAGTCTCCCATAATCGTTTCGACCGGCAATGCCAATGGTGGGCCAAGGCCCATATCGGTGCGCAATCGCGCTGCAAAGGCGCAGCCATCCTCCCCTGCTAGCCGGTAGTGCGCAAGCATCGGCGCGCCGTCCCGCTTGGCCAGTCGCTTGCCATGGGCGTCGGCGAGGAGCGGATGGTGGTGATAGGCGGGCGTTGGCAAGTCGAGCAGCGCTTGCAACAGCCGGTGGATGTGGGTGGCCACGAACAGATCGGCCCCGCGAATGACATGGCTGACCCCTTGCGCCGCATCGTCGACAGTGACGGCGAGGTGATAGCTGGCGGGCGCGTCCTTGCGTGCAAGCACGACGTCGCCGGAAGGTGTCGGATTGGCGACAATGGCACCCGCCCGCTCGTCCGTCCATGTCAGCGGGCCGACACGGGCGACGGCTGCGTTGATGTCGAGCCGCCACGCATGGGCCTCGTGCCGTATCCGTTGCGCGCGCTCCGCCACCGGGATCGCGCGACAGGTGCCGGGATAGGGCGGGCCATCGGGGCCATGCGGCGCGCTCAGGCTGGCGGCGACCTCGCGGGCAATGTCGGCGCGGGTGCAAAAACAGGGGTAGAGCAGGCCCATCCCCGCCAGCCGGTCGAGCGCGGCGCGATATGCCTCGAGCCGCGCTGACTGAAAGCTGAGCGCATCCCAATGCAGTCCCAGCCACTTGAGGTCGGCAAGGATGGTATCGACATGTTCAGGGCGGCTCCGGGTGCCGTCAATATCCTCGATCCGCAGGATAAACCGCCCGCCTGCGTCGCGCGCGCGGTCATGCGCCAGAATCGCCGACCAGGCATGGCCCCGGTGCAGCCCGCCCGTGGGACTCGGCGCAAAGCGCGTGACAATCACGGCTGTTGACCACGAGTCGCGGCTTCTGTCATCATGCCGTCATCCTAGTCGGCGAAAGGCGACTGCGAAACGTCTGGGAGGGAAAATGTATCATCCCGATCTGATCCGGCACCCGGATATGGTCCGGCATCCCGATGGTTGCCCGGCCTTGGTGCTTAATGCAGATTATACGCCGCTCAGCTATTATCCGCTCAGCGTGTGGCCATGGCAAACCGCAGTAAAAGCGGTGTTTTTGGACCGGGTCGACATTGTCGCCTATTATGAACGCGAAGTGCGCAGCCCCAGCGCGCGGTTGAAGCTCCCCTCGGTCATTGCGCTCAAACAATTTGTAAAGCCGTCGCAATTTCCGGCATTCACCCGGTTCAACCTGTTTCTGCGCGACCGGTTTGAGTGCCAATATTGCGGTTCTGGCCGCGACCTGACCTTTGACCATGTTGTGCCGCGGGCGCAAAAGGGGCGCACGACATGGGAAAATGTCGTTACCGCCTGTGCGCCGTGCAACTTGAAAAAGGGCGGGCGCACGCCGAAACAGGCGAACATGCCACTCCCAATTCAGCCGATCCGCCCGACCAGCTGGCATTTGCAGGAACATGGCCGCCGTTTCCCGCCAAATTACCTGCACGAAACCTGGCACGACTGGCTCTATTGGGACGTCGAGCTGGAAGCCTGAGCTCGCTTCGACGGCTTTTCCATCGGTAATGGTAGCATTTGTGCGCCTTTCTCCCTACATTGATGGGGAAAAGGGTTTTGCCGAGGCCAGTTTGATAGCAACTCAATGGTAACCGCGACCGCACAGCAAGCGCCCGACAAAAAGGTACTTCAGCTGATCGATCAAAGCCCGATTGCCTCGGTTCTGAGCGATCCGCGCCAGGGCGATAATCCGATTGTCGCGTGCAACGATGCGTTTTGCGCGCTGACTCTCTATCCTCCCGAAGAGGTGATTGGCCGCAATTGCCGGTTTCTGTCGGGGCCAGGCACCGAGCCATGGCTGTCCGAACAAATCCGCAAAGGGGTGCGCGAACACCGCCCGGTGCTGGTCGAGATCCTGAACTACAAGCGCGACGGCACGCCGTTTCGCAATGCCGTGCTGGTCGCCCCGATTTATGATGAGCAGGATGAGTTGCTCTATTTCCTGGGCTCGCAGGTGGAGATCGACGCCGATGCGCCACTGCCGTCCAGCGCGCGGCGGATGCGCGCGGCTGAATTGGTCAAGGGATTGTCGCCGCGGCAATGGCAAGTGCTGAAACTGGCGGCGAGCGGCCTGCTCAACAAGCAGATTGCGGGCGAATTGGGCCTGTCGGAAAAGACGATCAAGATGCATCGTGCAATCCTGATGGACCGGCTGGGCACCTCGACCACCGCCGACATGATCCGGGTCGCTGTGGAAGCCGGGCTGTAACGCTGGCCTGTGTCGCGGGGCCGACCAAGGCCTTGGTCCGTATCGGGGCGGCGCGCCCGCAGTGCTAATCGTCGCGCCGGACGTCGTGGTTTGAGTCTCCTCACGAGTTGCGATTCCTGCCCATCCCCATCGCGCTTGGTGCAGCACGGCGTCCACCCATTTGCGCCAAAATGGCTTGGCCTGGAAGGCCTTGCGCGAGTCGCTCCCTTGACGGCGTGGTCGGGCGCGCCCAATCATCTTTTGCGCTCGCGACTCCGGCGATCAGGGGCAGTGCGATGGCGGTAGAGCGGTTGACGAGTGACGATTATCCGCACCCGCCGATGCGGCGCTTACGCGTCTATGCTTTTGATCCGCAAGCTTCGATCGAGCTCGACAGCGCGGTTATCAACGATGCGGTGATCGCGCTCCCCTGGGAAAGCGCGTGGGAAGATCCGCTCGAAATCGGCCCGGTCAATGACTATGTCGAAGTGATCGACTATGATCCGGCGTGCGGCGTATTTTATGCGCCTGTTGATCTCAACCACCCCGTGCTGCTGGCGCAGGATGGGTTGCCGCCATCGGAGGGACGGCCGCAATTTCACCAGCAAATGGTGTTTGCGGTGGTCATGCGCACGATCCGCACATTTGAGCGCGCGCTGGGTCGCCCGGTGCTGTGGGCGGGGGCGCCGGATTTTCGCGGCCCCGACCGCAATTTCACGAAGCGGCTGCGGATTTATCCGCACGCGCTGCGCGAGGCGAATGCCTATTACAGTCCGGCCAAGCGCGCGCTGCTGTTCGGCTATTTCAAGGCGCAAGCCGCCCCCGCTTCCGCTGACGCGGTGACCGCTGGCGATGACGGGCACTGGGTGTTTACCTGCTTGTCGCAAGATATTGTCGCGCATGAGACGACGCACGCGATCCTGCACGGCGTTTATCGCCGGTCGGTCAATGCGTCGAACGTCGATTCGCTCGCCTTTCACGAGGCTTTTGCCGACATCGTCGCGCTGCTTCAGCATTTCTCGCTCACCCAAGTGGTGGAGCACCAGATCAGCCGCAGCCGAGGGTCGCTGCGCGTCGGCAATTTGCTGACCGGGCTGGCCAGCCAGTTCGGGCACGCGACCGGGCGGCAGGGCGCACTGCGCTATGCGCTGGAGACGATCGCGGCAGAGGGGGCTGCTTCCAGCGGTATTGCAATGCTCGCTGATACCCACGAACCCCATGCGCGCGGCGGCATTTTAGTCGCGGCGATTTTCGATGCGTTTGTTACGATTTACGAACGGCGCACGGCGGATTTGTTTCGCATTGCCGGGGCCCAATTGGCGGGCGGCGGCGTTTTGTCGCCCGATCTCGTCGCGCGGCTGGCGGACGAAGCCGCAAAGGCGGCCGACCATGTGTTGCGCATGTGCGTGCGCGCGCTCGATTACCTGCCGCCGGTCGACACGCGCTTCGGCGAGTATCTGCGGGCAATCATTACTGCCGACAATGACCTCGTTGCCGATGATCCGATGCGATACCGCGTCGCGATGGTCGAGGCGTTTCGCAAGCGCGGCATTGCGGTGCCCGGTTCGATCTCGATGGCGCCCGACAGCTTGCTCTGGGAAGATCCCGACCCGCGCGACTGGCCCGCCGCACCCGAAGCGCTGACCGAGTTGTTCGGCGATTTGTTGAGCACGCTCATCCTTGACGCGCAATTTGGTCGCCGCTTCCCCGGGGGCGCGCGCCCCAACCCGGCCTATGTCCCGCAAACCGGATCGCGCCGCAACCTGCGCGAGCTGGCGATGCAGATCACCGACTATAATCAGGCGCGCTTCCATGACTGGCTCAACACGGCATCCGACGCGCGCGACCGGCCCGAATGGGAAGCGTTGCTGGGCATCAAATTGCTCCCCGATCCTGCCGATCGAGCAATCAACACATGGGAAGCGGACGACCCGGAGGTAAAGGCCAATCGCCGCACCGCCGGTATGCCCCGCGTCGAAGTGCACTCGGCGCGCGTTGCCCGAAGGACCGGCCCCGATGGGCAGGACGTGCAGCAGCTTGTCGTGCAGTTGCTGCAGAAACGGCGCGGCTATTTCAGCGACGCCGATCAGGCGCTGGCGACGGCAGGCGACCGCGCGGCATTGGGTGATCGCTGGGCGCGGCCCGATTTCTGGTTTCGCGGTGGCGCGACCATCCATATCGACTTGCGCGATGGCCGGTTGCGTCGCGTCATCCGCAAGCGGATCGACAATGATCGGCGATTGGCCGAAGAGCGCGCGTTTTTGACCGGCAATGCGATGGGCCGTGCCGTTCGGGGCGCCGATGCGGGCACCGCCGCCGCCGCCGCATCCGTTGCCGCTGAGCCTTTTGCCTTTGTCCACCGGAACATGGAATGAGCGATACCGCCGTCAACACTGCGCCCCACCCGCGCCGCCGCCGCACCCGCGCGGCGAGGCCCGCCGCCGTTGTGGCGAGCACGCCCCAGGTGTTCATCCGTCTCTACCGCGCGCGACTGCCAGGGGCGACGTATAAGGGATTGCTGGGCGATTGCTTTCTGATCCGCATTGTCGACGGCGGGCGGCAATCGACGATCCTGATCGATTGCGGCATCCTGCTCGGCAGCCCGGATGCGACCGCGCGCATGGCGGCGATTGCTGCAGACATTGTCAAGGAAACGGGTGGCACGCTCGACCTGTTGGTCGTGACCCATGAGCATTGGGATCACATCTCTGGCTTTGCGCAAGCGCGCGAGGTGTTTTTAGGCGATCCCGCGACCGGCACGCCGCCCAAGCTGAAGATCGCCCAGATGTGGATGGCCTGGACCGAGGATCTGGCCGATCCCGATGCCCGCGCCCTCCACGCCCGGTTTGACAAGACCGGGACGGCGCTTGCGCTGTTGGCTGAACGGATGGCGGCAGACCGGGCGGCGGGCGCGGCATCCCCCTTTGCTGCGGCGCCGGCGGCCGCGACGCTGGGGCTGGAGAAGTTTCTGGGCCCGGTCAGCGATGATCCGCACGGTGACCCCGACCTGCTCGGCGCAGAAGGTGGCAAACGGCTGACGGGGCGCGCGATTTTCGAGGCGTTGAAAACGGTAAGCGTCGCGACCCGCTATCTGTCGCCGGGCGCGGTGCTGCCAACGCCGACGGCCACGCCGCTACGCGCTTATGTGCTGGGGCCGCCGCGGAATCATAAGCGGCTGTTCAAGGATTTGCCCACCAAGGCCGAACATGGCAGCCTCTATCTTGATCGCGGGGGGTATAATGCGGCGCTGATGCTCGATGCGGTGAGCGGCGCGAGCCCGGACGATGTTGCGCGCCATTCGCCCTTTTCGCGGCGCTACACCGCCCTTCACGCCGCCGATGTCGAAGCCGAGCCCAACAACGGCCCCGACGCGCCCGAGGCAGCGCGGCTGCGCGCCTGGTTGCGCGCGCGGTATTTTGACTCCCATTCGCCGTGCCGTTTTGGCGATGACGCGCCACGCAAGCATGATTGCGCGAAGGATCTGGTTTGTGGCGCGCGCCAGAATAATCGGCAGATTGATGGCGACTGGCTGGCGGCTGCCGGGCCGCTCGCGCTGAAACTCGACGCTGATACCAACAATACCAGCCTCGTGCTTGCCTTTGAACTGCCCGACGCCAGCATCATGCTGTTCGCCGCCGATGCGCAGGTCGGCAATTGGGAATCCTGGCACGATCAGGATTATCCCGTCGATGGCGGGGCGGTGACAGCGGCCGAATTGCTGGCGCGTACCCGTTTCTACAAGGTTGGCCATCACGGCAGCCATAATGCGACGCTGACTGCGCTTGGGCTGGAACTGATGACGCATGACGATCTCGTCGCAGCGATTTCGACCGATTTCGAGCTTGGCCGTCAGCAGGGCACCAAGGGCTGGAACATGCCCAATGAGCGCGTGAAAGCGGCGCTGCTGCGTCAAAGCAAGGGCCGGCTGATCCGCAGCG
The DNA here is from genome assembly GCA_002403415.1 of Sphingomonas sp. UBA4766. Classification (GTDB taxonomy): domain Bacteria; phylum Pseudomonadota; class Alphaproteobacteria; order Sphingomonadales; family Sphingomonadaceae; genus Sphingomonas. Next base: position 37,719 of record DHHS01000065.1, read on the forward strand.
ACCGCGACCGCGCCAGCGACGAGGATGTAACAGGCTTTGCCACCGACCCCAATTTTGCCGACCGGCTGCGCGAAACACCACTATACATTGAATATCGGGTGTTTGGCTAAAAGGGCTGACACGCGCCGCCGTCCATGCCAAAGCCGCGCGCCATGGCCGACCCTGTTCCCGACAGCGAGTATCGCGGGGTGATTGCGCGGTTACCGCGCAGCGCCCGCCCGTTCGCATCGCTTGCACGGTTCGACCGACCGATCGGCTGGTGGTTGCTGTTCTGGCCCGGCGGTTGGGCCGTCGCGCTGGCGGGCGGGGCCGTGGCACGCTGGGACTTGCTTGGCTGGCTGCTGATTGGGGCAGTGGCGATGCGCGGGGCGGGTTGTGTTTACAATGACATTGTCGACCGCGATCTCGACGCACAGGTGGCGCGCACGCGCAGCCGCCCGCTTGCATCGGGCGCGGTGTCGGTGCGGGCAGCGGCGCTGTGGCTGGTGGCGCTGTGCCTGATCGGGCTGGTGGTGCTGATGCAGTTGACGCCTTTTGCCGCGCTGGTCGCGGTGCTCAGCCTCGCGCTGGTCGCGGCCTATCCGTTTATGAAGCGGATTACCTGGTGGCCGCAGGTGTGGCTGGGGCTGGTATTCTCCTGGGCGGCACTGGTCGGGTGGAGCGAGGTGGCGGGCGCGCTGACGCCGGCGGGCCTGCTGCTCTATGCCGGGTCGGTTGCGTGGGTGGTGGGCTATGACACGATCTATGCGCTGCAGGACCGCGATGACGACGCCCTGATCGGGGTGCGGTCCTCCGCGCGAGCGCTGGGCGCGCGGGTGCGCGGCGGGGTGGCCGGTTTTTATGCGGCGGCGGTGCTGCTATGGGCGGGCGCGATCTGGAGCGTGCGGCCCGACCCGCTGGCGATGGTGGCACTCCTACCGGTCGCGTTCCACCTTGGCTGGCAGGTCGTGACGCTCAACCCCGATGACGGCGACAGCGCGCTCGCCCGGTTTCGCGCCAATCGTGGGGCCGGCTTTTTGATGTTCCTGGCGTGTCTGGTTGTGGGGACGTCGAGTGCTGTCTGATTTCCCGGTTCAAATTGCCTGCAATGCCGCCTAAGCCGCTTCCATGATGACCATCGAAACGGCGTGCGCACGGGCGCAGGATATTGTGGCGCGTGCTCAGGCGGCGGGGGCGGATGCCGCCGATGCGGTGTTGGCAACAGAGAGCGCCACCGATGTCTCGGTTCGGCTGGGCAAGCTGGAAGATGTCGGCCGATCGGAAAGTGCCGAGCTTGGTCTGCGCGTTTTTGTCGGGCGGCGCAGCGCCAGTGTTTCAACTTCCGATTTCAGCACCGATGCGCTGGGCGAATTGGTGGCGCGGGCGATCGCGATGGCGCGCGAGGCGCCGGAGGATGAATGGGCCGGGCTTGCCCCCGAAGCGCTGTTGCTGCGCGGACCCGCGCCGTCGCTTGACCTTGACGA
>DHHS01000065.1:39604-44045 GCA_002403415.1 Sphingomonas sp. UBA4766
ACCGCGCTGGCCACCAGCCACGGGTTTGTGGGCGGCTATGCCGGGTCGAGCCATGGCGTCTCTGCCAGCGTCCTGGCGGGCACGGGCAGCGCGATGGAGCGCGATTTTGCCTATCACAGCGCGCGTTATCTTGCCGATCTCGACGCGCCCGCCATTATTGGTCATCGCGCGGGCGAGCGGGCGGTCGCGCGGCTGAATCCGGCGCGGATCGAGAGTGGCGCGATGCCGGTGGTGTTCGACCCGCGTGTCGGCAATTCGCTGCTCGGCCATTTGCTCGGGGCGATTGCAGGGGCAGCGATTGCGCGCGGGACCAGCTATCTGCTCGATGCGCTGGGCACGGCGGTGTTTGGCGCTGGGGTTGATATTGTCGATGATCCGCTGACGCCCCGCGGCTTGCGCTCGCGCCCGTTCGATGGCGAGGGATTGCCGGTCGCCCCGCGCGCTCTGGTCACAGGCGGCGTGCTCCAGACCTGGCTGCTCGACAGTGCGTCGGCGCGCCAATTGGGCTTGGCGCCGACCGGCCATGCCGCGCGCGGCGGGGCGGGGGCACCGGGGGTGTCGGCGAGCAATCTTGCGCTGCAACCGGGCTCAGTATCGCGCGACGCGTTGATCGGCGGGATCAGGCGCGGGGTGTATGTGACCGAGTTGATCGGCATGGGCGTGAACGGCGTGACGGGGGATTATTCGCGCGGCGCATCGGGGTTTCTGATCGAAGACGGGGCGATCGGCGCGCCGGTCTCGGAATTCACGATTGCGGGCAATTTGCGCGATATGTTCCGCGCGCTTGTTCCTGCCGATGATCTCGTGCTGCGTTATGGTATCAATGTGCCGACCGTGTTGGTCGAGGGGATGACGGTCGCCAGTGGTTGAGCTGATCGACGCCGTCGCCGCCATTACGGCAGAGGCGGGCGCGCTCGCGCTGCGCCGGTCGGGCGAAGTGTTTGAGCGCTGGGAAAAGGCGGGCGGCGAGCCGGTGAGCGCGGTCGATCTGGAGGTTGACGCGCTGCTGCGCGCCCGGCTGTCGGCGCTCATCCCCGATGCAGGCTGGTTGTCGGAGGAAACCGCCGACAATGCCGATCGGCTCGCGTGCAGGCGGGTGTGGGTGGTCGATCCGATCGACGGCACGCGCGATTTCCTGCGCGGGCGCACCGGCTGGGCCGTGTCGGTCGCGCTGGTGGAGGCGGGCCGGGTGGTGCTTGGCGTGCTCGACGCACCGGCGCGGGGTGATTGCTGGCGGGCAGTGGCGGGGCGTGGCGCGACGCGCAATGGCGCGGTCGTGCGGTGTGGCAAATGGACGGCGCTCGGTGGGGCGCGGGTGCCTGCCGACACGCTGCCGCGCCCCGATTCCGATCTGGTGCTGGTTGAAAAGCCCAATTCGATCGCGCTGCGCATTGCGAAGGTGGCCGCCGACGAGGCAGATCTCGTCGCGACACTGCGCTGGGGCCATGAATGGGACGTCGCCGCCGCCGTCCTGATCGCGGCCGAGGCAGGTGCGGCGGTCAGCGATGCGCTGGGCGCGCCGCTTGCATTCAACACCCCGCGTGCGCAGGCGTTTGGCGTGGTGGTCAGCACCCCCGGCATCCATGCTGCCGCCGTCGAGCGCCTTGCCGATCGCGCCCGCGCGCTGGTTGGTCATTGACGCCTCTGGCGCTTGCAGTCGGCGGATGGCCGCCATAGGCTTGACGCGTAAGGGATAATGACCATGAGCGAACCGACGATCAGCTGGGACGATATTCTGGAAGTGGGGCAGGGTGGGCCGGGCTGTGGCCAATTATTCATCAACGGTAAACAGCCAAAGGGCGCGTTCCGCTATCTGCCGCCCGCACTTTACCATGACGGGCATGTCTATGCGTCAACCTTTGTCCCTGGCGGGTTTGTGGTGGCCGAAATCGACCCCGGCACGCTGGTGCGCCGCGCGGTGACCGAGCGGCTCCCCTATGCCCGGCTGGCGGCGATTGAGGGCGAGGAGATCGTCTATTACGACCATTTTGAGGGCGATAGCGTGTCGCGCGTCGCCATCAGTCGCCCGAAACCGCTGATGGCGCGGTTGTTCGGGCGGCGTTAACCCTCCGCCGCAATGGCGCGCAGCGCACGTTCGAACGCCTCGGGCGGCTGGCCGCCCATGATGACATAGCGGTCGTTGATGACGATGGCGGGCACCGCCGTTATCCCGCACGCGTGCCAGTGGCGCTGCTCGGCGCGCACATCGTCACCATAACGCCCATTTGTCAGCACCGCGCGCGCTTCCGCTGGGTCGAGCCCGACATCGGCGGCGGCCATGACCAGCGCATCAGCATCGGATGGATTGCCGCCTTCAGTAAAATACAGCGCGAACAGGCGGTTCTTTAGCGCGGCTTGTTTGCCTTGCGCCTGTGCCCAGTAGAGCAGGCGGTGCGCGTCGAAGGTGTTGTAGATGCGGCTCTCCGCCGTCCCCGTCATCGCAAAGCCAAGCTCGGCCGCGCGGGCGCGAATGGTGGCGCGATTACTGGCCGATTGCTCCGGGGTTGCGCCGTATTTTTCCGCGACATGCTCGGCGACATTCTGTCCCTCGGGCGGCATTTGGGGGTTCAGTTCGAACGGGTGAAAGGTGATGGCCGGGGCCACCACATCGGCCGACGCCGCTATCGCCTGTTCGAGCGCGCGCAGGCCAATGACGCACCAGGGGCAGACGATGTCCGAAACAAAATCGATCTTCATGGGGGTAGGCGTGCCGGTCATGCCGCGCCCTCATCCCCGCGATATTTGATTTCGAGAAAGCGCCCGCGCGTCGCCAGGCTGTCGAGGTCACCCTGTGCAAGTTCAGCGGTCATTTCGCCAATTTCCCGCTCGATCAGTTTCAGCCCGTCGATCAATTGTGCATCCGGCGTTTTGCCGTTGCGGGGCACGTTTCGTAGATTGGCGGGAACTTTTTGATAATCGCCGACAAATTCGGGAAGCTGTTCGCTCACCAGCTTGCGCAGTTCGGCGGCCGCCGGCGCGGCATCGTTCAGCCCGGCAAGCTGGGGTTTGAGCGTGTCGAGCCGGATTGCGATCGCATCGAGCACCGGCACTGCGGGGGCGGGGAGCGCGGGCCGCTGCGCCTCCAGCCAGCGTTCGGTCTGTGCGGGAAGTGCAGCGAGCGGTGCCTGACGCAGCTTGTCGGGCGATGGTGGCGGGGCGGTCGGCGCCATCGCGAGCGCCAGCGTCGCCAGCAGCATGAGCGCCATCACCCCCACCGCGCCAAGCAGCCCGAGCGGGCCAATCGCCAGCCCGACCACAATCGCCGCGAGCAGGATCAGGCCATTGGCACCCGCAATCCGGGTCAGCCGCCGACCGACTTCATTCACCTTGCGCCGCCCGCGCGCATTGTTGCGCCCCCCCGCCAGCCGGTTCGCGGCGGCACGCTCCAGCACATCGCTGGCGCGTTGCATGATGTCGTGCGGATCGCTCATATCGCTTCCAGCTTAAAGACGTCCCCGCCGCCCTGCGCTGCGCCCTCGGCCCGCGCAATATAGCCCTTTGACTTCTCCACCTCGTTCGACAGCGCGTTGACGGTGGTTTTCATACTGTCGAGCGCCTTCAGCTTGAAGGTGTCGATCGTGTCCATCGTGTCATAGATATTCTGGAACGCGCGCTGGAGCGTTTCCAGCGGGATGGTGGAGGCCGCCGCCTGTTCATGGATCGTCGCGGTTTGGCTTTTCAGCAATTGCCCGGTCGATTCGATGATGTTCGCCGTGGTCGTGTTGAGCGCGGTGATCTGCTCCAGCACCAGCTTCTGGTTGGTCATCGCCTGCGCCACCGTCACCGCCGTGCGCAAGGCAGAGACGGTGGTGGTGGAGGCGCGGTCAACGCCCTTCACCAGCTCGACATTGTTTTTCTTGACCAGATCGAGCGCCAAATAGCCCTGCACCGTTACCGCCATTTGCGTCAGCAAGTCCTGTACGCGTTGGCGCACGTAAAACAGCGCAGTTTCGCGGATCGCCTTTGCTTTGGCCGGATCGGTGTGGTCGAGCTCGTTCGCCTTGTCCTCCAGCTTGGCGTCCATCGTTCGCGCCAGCAGGATCATTTGTTCAAGCCGTCCCATTGCGGTCCATAAATTGGCGCGCTCTGTGTCGATCGCGGCATTGTCCATCAGCAGCTCGTCCTTGCCGCTGGCCAGCGATTTCAGGATGCCGCTGATATGCGTTTGCGACGATTTATAGCTGTCGAAATAGTTGCGCATCGAATTGCCGAACGGGATGATTCCGAACAGTTTCTTCGGCGCGAGCATTTTCTTGCCCGGATCAAGATCCTCGATCGTGCGGCGCAACTGGGCCAGGTCAGCGCCCACCCCCGATTCCTGATCCATCGCGCGCACCGGACGGTCGAGGAAGCGGTTGGACTGACCCGCCGCTTCGCGGATTTCGCGCTGGCCCATCGCGCTGATCGCATCGACGCGCTTGCCGAATTCGGGCGAATTCAC
>DHHS01000051.1 GCA_002403415.1 Sphingomonas sp. UBA4766
GCGCCGTCGGCGCTCGCGCCATCCGCGCCGCCGCCCGCCGCCGCACCGCCCCCAGGTGTCGCCACCGCGCCGATTATCGCGGGGGAGGGGGATGCCCCCTATGACCTGGACACCGGCGCGGGCGGTGGTGCAGGCTTTGTGCCGCCGCGTTGGCTGCACAAGGTCACGAATGACGAGTTTTTTCCGCTGGTCGATCCCGAGCTGCTTCAGGCATCGCTGGAGGTGGATTACCGGATGCAATGCACGATTGCGTTGTCCACGCGCGTGCAGTGCCGCGTTTTGAAGGAGGCCCCCTTTTACCCCGGCCTGCGCCGCGCGGTGATGGCGGCGGTGCCATTGTTGCGCATGGCGCCTGCCAGGCGCGACGGTCGGCTGGTCGATGGCCAGCGCGTCGAATTCTGGTGGCGGATCAGCGTTACGCACGGCGACGTGCAGCTGCGCTGACCCCGGACGCTGCACGGCGCTGTTAACTCGACCCCCTTTCTGATACCGACCGGTTTATGGCTGCTTCTGCAACGGCATCAGCGCGAGAAATATTGGTGCGGCTGCACGACGTGATGGCCGCGCGCACGACTGCGCAGGCCAAGTTGAACCATGTCGTCCAGATCATTGGCGAAGCGACCGCCAGCGAAGTTTGCTCCATCTATCTGCTGCGCGACGGTGTGCTGGAGCTGTTTGCGACGCAAGGGCTTGACCAGGCAGCGGTGCATGTGACGCGGCTGGCGCTGGGCGAGGGGCTGGTCGGCACGATCGCGCAGGACAATGAACCGCTCAACCTGGATGAGGCGGCCAGCCATCCCGATTTCGCCTATCGCCCGGAAACGGGGGAAGACAAGTTCCACAGCTTTGCCGGGGTGCCGATCATCCGCCGCGAGCGCGCGGTGGGGGTGCTGTGCGTCCAGCATGCCGATCCGCGCCGCTATGCCGATGTCGAGATCGAAGCGCTGCAAACGGTGGCGATGGTACTGGCGGAGTTGATCGCCAATGCCGATCTGATCGATGATGCCGCCACCACCACCCGGCCGACCCCGCAAACCGCGTCGCGGATCACGGGCCTGAAGCTGGTGGACGGCATGGCGCGCGGGCTGGCGGTGTTTCACCAGCCGCGCATCACCATCGACCACACCATGGCCGAAGATACCGAGGCCGAGCGCCACCGCGTTTATGCAGCATTCGACCGGATGCGCGAACAGATTGAGCGTATGGCCGCGCAGGCCGAGTTCGGCATGGGCGGCGAGCATGAAGAAGTGCTCCAGACCTATAAAATGTTCGCTTATGATGAGGGATGGAGCCGCCGGATCAATGAAGCGATCGACAGCGGCCTGACTGCTGAGGCTGCGATCGAACGTGTGCAGCAACGCACGCGCAGCCGGATGCGCCAGATCGACGACCCGTTGCTGGCCGAACGGATGCACGATCTTGAGGATTTGTCGAACCGGCTGCTGCGCATCGTGTCGGGTCAGATGGGCACGGCGGCGCAAATGGGTTTGCGCCATGACGCGATCCTGATCGCGCGCAATCTGGGTCCGGCCGAGTTGCTCGAATATGACCGGCGGCGGTTGAAGGGCGTGATCCTGGAGGAAGGGTCGCTGACCGCGCATGTCACCATCGTCGCGCGCGCGATGGGGGTGCCGGTCTTGGGGCGCGTGCGCGATGTGCGCCGGTTAATCGGCGAGGGCGATCTGCTCCTCCTCGATGTGACAGCGGGCACGGTGTTTGCCCGGCCCACATCCGCGATAGAGGAGGGGTTTGAGGCCAAGCTGCTGATGAGCCAGCGTCGCCGCGCCTCGTTCGCCGCGCTGCGTGATCAGCCGCCGGTGACACGCGATGGCAGGCGGATTACGGTGATGGTCAATGCGGGCCTGCGCGATGATGTGGCAGCTCTCGACCTGACGGGGGCGGACGGGATCGGGCTGTTCCGCACCGAGTTTCAGTTCCTGGTCTCTGCCACTTTGCCGCAGCGCGAGCGGCAGCAGCGGCTCTACCGGGACGTGATGGAGGCGGCGGGCGCGCGTCCCGTCATTTTCCGCACGGTCGATATTGGCGGGGACAAGGTGCTCCCCTATTTGCGCGACGATAGCAGTGCGGACGAGAATCCGGCGATGGGGTGGCGCGCGCTCCGCTTAGCGCTCGAACGTGGCGGGCTGATGAAGGCGCAGGCGCGCGCGCTGATCGAGGCAGCGGCGGGACGCACGCTCAACGTCATGTTCCCCATGGTGTCCGAACCCTGGGAGTTTGACGAGGCGCGCGGCCTGTTTGAAGCGCAGCGGGCCTGGCTTGCCGATCGCGGGCGCAAACTGCCGCTGGAGATTCGCTATGGCGCGATGCTCGAAGTGCCCGCCCTCGCCGAAATGCTCGACATCATGTTGCCGCGTCTCGATTTCCTGTCGGTGGGGACCAATGATCTGACGCAGTTCCTGTTCGCGGCCGATCGCGCCAATCCCAAGCTGGCCGAGCGTTACGACTGGTTGAGCCCGGCGATTTTGCGGTTCCTCCACCGGCTGGTCGCCCCGGCGCGTGAGCACCGCGTTGATCTGGGCGTGTGCGGCGAAATGGGCGGTCGCACGTTGGAGGCGATGGCGCTAATTGGTCTTGGTATTGAGCGCCTGTCGATTACGCCCGCTGCCGTCGGTCCAATCAAGGCGATGATACGCTCGCTCGACCACGCCGCGATTACCCAAGCCCTGCCCGGCATGCTCGCCAATCCGCCGCGGGACCTGCGCGGCGTGCTCGCCGACTGGGCGCGCGATCACAATGTCGAGCTGAGTTGACCGGAATCCCAGAATTCTGCGCACTTCGCGTTGACAGCGGCGCCTTGCTTTGGAACAAGCCGAGCGCTGGCCAGGGGATGATGATATGATGGATGCCAAGCTGCCCGATGGCGGTGCCGACGATAACGCATCTCTCTTCCCCAAGACGGCGGGCGAGCGGTTGCAAGACGCGCGCGAGTCGCTGGGGCTGTCGCTCGCGGAAATCGCCGAGCGCACGCGCGTGCCAATCCGCCATCTTGAAGGCATTGAAAAGTCAGACTTTTCTACTTTGCCCTCGCCAACCTACGCGATCGGCTTTGCCAAGGCCTATGCGCGTGCCGTTGGCCTTGATGAGGCGATGATCGGGCGCGAAATCCGCGGGACCGGCCATGTCACGCGCGCAGTGCCGCAATATCAGCCGCTTGAGCCCAATGATCCCAAGCGATTGCCGCCGCGCGGCTTGGCAATGGTTGGTGCGGTCGTCGCGCTTATCGCGGTCATTGGCCTTATCCTGGTTTACGGCGTCGGGCTGTTCGATGGCGGCGATGCTACATCCGGGCTGGCGGTGGAGCAAACTGCGCCGGTGCGCGAGACAGCCGCACCCGCACCCGCACCCGCCCGTGCACCAACGCAGCAAGTCGTGCTGAGCGCAACCGACATTGTGTGGCTGCGCATTTACACCGCTGAGAAGACGTTGTTCGAATCCGAAATGCAGCCCGGCGACCGCTATGAAGTGCCGCAGGATGCGGTGCGCCCGATGATTAACATCGGCCGTCCCGACAAGCTGACCGTAACCGTCAATGGCAACGTCGTTGCCCCATTGGGTACGGGCGAACGGGCGATCAAGGATGTTGAAATCAGCGCGGCGGCGTTGCTTGCGCGCGGCGCTGCGCCCTCCGCTGCTACCGGTGCGGTCAGTACCGCCGACGCGATCGACCAGCCTGCGAATGCTGCGCGGACGGTGGCGCGGCGCTCTCCGCGTCTTGAAAATGCTGCGCCGCGCCGCGCCGCGCCTTCGCGCAACGACCCGCTGAGCGATGCCGAATTGACGCGCCGGGCGAACGCGGCCGCTGCTGCCTCGGCGCCACCATCGGGTGATCCCCCGGCACCATAAGGCTGGCGGAGATCGGAAGCTGTCCGCTATAGGATGGTTTATCGACGCAACCGGCGAGTGACAGAAATGGCAATGCGCAAGACTTTCATGAAACTGATCCTGCTGAGCGGGATCGCCTGCACAGGTACGCCCGCGCTGGCGCAAAGCGCGATTGAGGGGCGGGTCGACCGGCTGGAACGCGAGATGCGTGCGGTTCAGCGCAAGGTGTTTCCCGGCGGCAACGGTCAATATTTCCCCCCCGACATCACGCCTGCTGATCCCAAGGTGCAGGCGCCCGGCGTTCCCGCGACCAGTGCGATCAGCGATTTGTCGGCACGGGTCAGCGCGGTGGAATCGCAATTGACCGCGCTCACCGGCCAGTCGGAGCAGCATCAATTTAAGCTTCAACAGCTTGAGGAAGCCTTCAACGCCTACAAACGGACCGCCGATGCCCGACTGAAAGCGCTGGAGGATGCAGCAGCGGCGACCACCGCGTCAGTCGCGGCAACACCCGCGCCGGGACCGGCGGTTGGCGCAGGCGGTGCGACATCGCGTGTCGGCGCGCCGCTTTCCCGGCCGACGACCGCAACCCCGTCGCCCTTGGCGAAGTCCGCACCCGCCGATCCCGAGCGCGCCGCGCGGATTGCCGCGATTGAAAAGCCCGCGACGGCCGACCCGGCCGATGACCTGTATGTCTATGGCTTTCGGCTGTGGCAGGCCAAGCTCTATCCCGAGGCGGAGGCGCCACTGAAGCAGGTCGTCGCCAAATATCCGACGCACCGGCGCGCAAGCTGGGCGCAGAATCTGTTGGGCCGCAGCTATCTCGACCAGGGCAAGCCCAGCCTTGCCAGCCATGCCTTTTACGACAATTACAAGAACTTTCCCGAAGGCGAGCGTGCGCCCGACAGCCTGTTTTACCTTGCCGCGGCGCTGAAACGGCTCGGCAAGACATCAGCCGATGTCTGCAAGGTTTATGACGAGTTGCTTGACGTCTATGGTAATCGCATCAGCGCGACGATGCGGGCCGATGTCGCGCAAAACCGCACGGCCGAAAAGTGCAAATGACATGATGCCGCTGGCGGAGGCGCCTGTCGCGCGCTTCCGTGCGAGTGTCGAAGGGGTCGCCGCGCCGCTGGGCGCGCGGCGGCTGGCGCTCGCGGTATCGGGCGGGCCGGACAGCATGGCGATGCTTGCGCTCGCGGCGGCCGCGTTTCCGGGGCAAGTGGCGGCGGCGACCGTTAACCACCGGCTGCGCACCGCCAATGCTGACGAGGCGGCGATGGTCGCCGCTTGGTGCGCGGGCGCGGGAGTGCCGCATGCGACGTTGGTCGTGGACCAGCCGCGCGACCCGCGCGAAAACCTGCACGATTGGGCGCGGCGTCGACGATACCGGCTGCTTGAGCATTGGGCGATTGCGGTGGGCGCGCATCTGCTCGCCACCGCGCACCACGCCGATGATCAGGCCGAAACTTTCCTGATGCGCGCGGCACGCGGATCGGGTGTGGCCGGGCTGGCGGGTATTCGGGCGCGGCAGACGCTGGAGGTGTCCAAAGTCGTCAGCGAGGAGCCGCTGACGATGGATGTCTGGTCGCTCGACCTGATCCGTCCGCTGCTCGGGTGGCGGCGGCACGAATTGCATTCGATCGCGGTTGCGCATGCCATCCCCTTTGTCGATGACCCCAGCAATGCTGACGGCCGGTTCGACCGCACGCAGTTTCGCGGCATGTTGGCGACGACACCGCTGCTCGACCCCGCGCAGATTGCGCGTGCGACCGAGCATGCCGCCGAGGCCGACGCTGCGCTGCGGGCGATGGAGCGCTGGCTGTGGACGATTCGCAAGGTCATGCCCGTTGGCGTCGAGGATCCCGACGATCAGATTTGGCTCAATCTGGCCGATCTGCCCCGCGAGTTGAAGCGGCGGCTCGCGCGCGCGGCGATCAGCCATGTCCGCGATGTGAATGGCATCACCCGTCCTGACTTTAGCGATGCGACCAACATCGAGCCGCTGCTCGATGCGCTGGAGGCAGGGAAGTCGGCCACACAAGCCGGGATTCTGGCTACACCAAAGGCTGACATTTGGCGTTTTGCAGAAGCGCCACCGCGTCGATCACACTGATGGGCTTAATCCCGTAACTTGTTCCATTGCCATTAACCGCAGCGCGCTTATCTTAGAAGCTGCGAAAGGTGCCCTTTAAATGAATGATCATGACAAGCAGCCCGATGGTGGCGGCAACCCGTGGATGAAGAGCTTGATGGTGTGGGTCGCGATCCTTGTCGCGATCGCGCTGTTCGTGACCGTTATCGAAGGCAGCAGCCGCAGCGCCGCACCCGCCGGTTCGCTCTCCTATTCCACCTTCCTTGCCAAGGTGCAGGAAGGGTCGGTGCGCGACGTCAATATTTCGGGCAATATCGTGTCGGGCACGCTGACCAATGGCGACAAGTTCCGCACCTATACCCCCGCCGATCCCGCGCTGACCGATCGGCTGCTCGCCAAGAATGTCGCGATCAACGCGCTTCCCGAGGAAGGACCGAGCATCTGGCAGGTGTTGCTGGTGCAATCGCTGCCATTCCTGTTGTTCCTGGGTATTGCGTTTTTCGTGCTGCGCCAGATGCAGAAGAATTCGGGCTCGGGCGCAATGGGCTTTGGCAAGTCGCGCGCGCGGTTGCTGACCCAGAAAGAGGGCCGGGTGACGTTTGATGATGTCGCCGGCATCGACGAAGCGCGCGAGGAATTGCAGGAAATCGTCGAATTTCTGAAAGACCCCACCAAGTTTGCGCGGCTGGGCGGGAAAATCCCCAAGGGGGCGCTGCTGATCGGGTCGCCGGGCACGGGCAAGACGCTGCTCGCCCGCGCGATTGCGGGGGAGGCGGGTGTGCCGTTCTTCACCATTTCGGGTTCAGACTTTGTCGAAATGTTCGTGGGCGTCGGCGCGAGCCGGGTGCGCGACATGTTCGAGCAAGCCAAGAAGAGCGCGCCGTGCATCGTCTTTATCGACGAAATTGATGCAGTCGGCCGCCATCGCGGTTCGGGCCTGGGCAATTCGAATGACGAGCGTGAGCAGACACTGAACCAGCTGCTCGTCGAGATGGACGGCTTTGAGGCGAATGAGGGAATCATCATCATTGCCGCGACCAACCGCCCCGATGTGCTCGACCCCGCGCTGCTGCGCCCCGGCCGCTTTGATCGGCAGGTGACGGTGCCGCGCCCCGACATTGAGGGGCGGGTCAAGATCATCGAAGTTCATATGAAAAAAGTGCCGCTGGCCCCCGATGTCGATCCGCGGGTCATTGCGCGCGGAACGCCGGGCTTTTCGGGCGCCGACCTTGCCAATCTGGTGAATGAGGCGGCGTTGCTGGCGGCGCGTCGCGGCAAGCGGCTGGTAGCGGCGCGCGAATTCGATGATGCGCGTGACAAGGTGCTGATGGGGGCAGAACGCCGCAGCATGGTGATGACCGATGATGAAAAGCGGATGACCGCGTATCACGAAGCGGGCCATGCGCTGGTGTTCGCGCACGAGCCGACCGCTGACCCGATCCATAAGGCGACGATCATCCCGCGCGGCTTTGCGCTGGGCATGGTCCAGCCGCTGCCGGAGCGCGACACCTATAGCTATCACCGCGACAAGATGCATGCCGATATCGCGGTTGCCTTTGGCGGGCGCGTTGCCGAGGAGCTGGTATTCGGCCATGACAAGGTCAGCTCTGGCGCGTCGAACGACATCATGCAGGCGACCCGGTTGGCGCGCGCAATGGTCACGAAATGGGGCTTGTCGGATGCGCTGGGCCCGCTTGATTTCAGCGAGTCCGAGGATAGCTTCACCGGCTACAGCATGTCGCGCAGCAAGCCGATGTCCGATGAAACCGCCCGGCTGATCGACAGCGAAGTCAAGCGCTTTGTCGAGCGCGGGCTGGAGCGGGCGCGCGACATCCTGTCAACGAATATCGAGCAACTCCACACCGTGGCGGGTGCGTTACTCGAATATGAAACGCTGACCGGGGACGAGATCAAGCGGCTGATCGCTGGCCAGGATATTGGCCGCGGCACGGGCGATGGCGACAAGCCAGCGGTCCCGGTGTCGGGCAGTTCGGTGCCGAAAACGCGGCGGCCGGGAAATCCGTTCGGCAATCCCAGCCCGGCGGGCGCGTAACCGCGCGCCATTCGATCGAACGGGTCGCGGCACTTGCCCCAATGCGGTGCGGTGCGGCGCCCGTTCTTGCGCGAGGACGCTCGCAATATCCGCTTTCATCGGCGGTTCAGCCGGCTTATGGCACGCAGCATGTCAATGATGGTGACGGCGGAGAGTGCATGATGATGCGGGTCCTGATGACGTGTGTGGCAGTGTTGGCATTGGCGGCTCCGGCGGCGGCCGCGATGACCGTGAACGAATTTCTTGCCAAGGCCGACGCGCTGAAGGCGAAGGGGATTTTGGCGATCGGATCGTCGGACATCGCGTTGCTGCGCCAGGAAATTGCGACCGCCTCCGATGTGTATCGCGCCGGGCTTGCGGCGCAGGTGGCCGCTGGCAAGAAGCCGTCGAGCTGCCCGCCGCCCAAGGGCACTGCCAAGATCGGCAGCGACGACATCATCAACGAATTCCGCTCGCTGCCTGCGGCAAAGCGCAAGACAAGCGTCAATACGGCCTTCGCCGCGTTCATGACAAAACGGTATCCGTGCAAGGGATAAGGGCTGCGTTGGCGAAGCGCGCGGGGCGTGATAGCACCGCATGAATGACCACAATGATGATGCCCGACGATGAGATTGCTGCGATGGCGGCCCGCGCACGGACTGCCGCCGGGTTGCTGTCACAGATGCCATCGTCAGCCAAAGCCGCCGGGCTCCGCGCAGCAGCAGCGGCCCTGCGTGCAGCCAAAGCTGCTATTCTTACCGCCAATGCCGAGGATATGGACCGTGCAGCGGCACAGGGCCTTTCGGGGGCGATGCTCGATCGGCTGCGGCTCGATCCGGCGCGGCTGACGGCCATGGCGGCTGGTGTCGAAGCGGTGGCCGCGCTAGACGATCCCGTCGGCCAGGTCATCGACCAGCGCACGGCACCCAGCGGCATTGCGCTTTCCCGCATCCGCGTGCCGATTGGCGTCATCGGGATCATCTATGAAAGCCGCCCCAATGTGACCGCCGATGCCGCAGCTTTGTGCGTGATGTCAGGCAATGCCGCCATCCTGCGCGGCGGGAGCGAGGCAGCGGCGAGCAATGCCGCGATCCACACCGCCTTTGTCGCGGGGCTGGCGCAAGCGGGCCTGCCGCCGGGTGTTGTGCAGCGAGTCGCCGCTACCGACCGCGCGCTGGTCGGCGCGATGCTGAGCGCGGCGGGTGCCATCGACATGATTGTCCCGCGCGGCGGCAAGAGCCTGGTCGCGCGGGTGCAGGCCGACGCGCGTGTGCCTGTTCTCGCGCATCTCGACGGGATCAACCATGTCTATGTCGATCGGTCGGCCGATCTGGCGATGGCGACGGCGATCGTCGTCAACGCGAAAATGCGCCGCACCGGGATTTGCGGGGCGATGGAAACACTGTTGATCGACCGCGCCTGGCCCCATGCCGCTGCCCTGATCGCGGCGCTGGCCGCAAGTGGGTGCGACGTGCGCGGCGATGTAGCTGCGCGGGCGCTGGTGCCGGGGATTGGCGAGGCTTTGCCGCAGGATTGGGACACCGAATATCTTGACGCCATCGCCGCGGTCGCGCTGGTCGATGGCGTGGCCGGGGCGCTCACCCATATCGCGGAGCATGGTTCGCACCACACCGATGCAATTGTTGCAAGCGACGCGGCGGTGGCTGAGCGGTTTCTGGCGCAAGTCGACAGCGCGATCGTGCTGTGGAATGCCTCCACCCAATTTGCCGATGGCGGCGAATTCGGGCTGGGTGCGGAAATCGGGATTGCGACCGGGCGGCTCCACGCGCGCGGGCCGGTCGCGCTGGAGGGTCTGACCACGTACAAATGGATCGGGCGCGGCACGGGGCAGGTGCGCGCTTGATCGCCGGGCAGTGCGCGGGGAAGTTGGCGTGAGGCGGATCGGCATTCTCGGCGGCTCGTTCAATCCGGCGCACCGCGGACACCGATCGATCAGCATGGCAGCGTTCACCGCGCTTGATCTTGACGAAGTGTGGTGGCTGGTCTCGCCCGGCAATCCGCTTAAAAGCGGGGTGAGCGATATGGCGCCGCTCAATGTGCGGCTGGCATCCGCCCGGCGGATGGCGCGCCATGCCCCTATTCGCGTGACCGACATCGAATGTCGGCTCGGCACACGCTATACCGTCGATACCATCGACAAGTTGACGCATCTTTACACTCGAAAGCAGTTCATCTGGCTGATGGGGGCCGATAATCTGGCGCAATTTCACCAATGGCGGGGCTGGCGGCGGATTTCGCAGCAGGTTCCGATTGCGGTGATCGCGCGACCGGGTTATGATGCGGCTGCCCGCGCGGCTCCCGCGATGGGTTGGTTGCGGCGGTTCGTCCACCCCGCTTACCATGCGCAAGATTGGACGCGGTGGAGTTTGCCGGCCCTGGTGCTGCTGCGCTTTCGCCCTGATGAAACGTCGGCGACCCGGCTGCGTGCCCTTAATCCGGGCTGGGCCGACCTGACCCCCGATACTGATACCGATCCAACCCTGCAAACCCATGGCGGGCTGCGTGTCCCGCCTTTATCCTAGGAGTTCCCTTGGCTTCATCCCCGCAAGCTTATCGCTCGCCCGACGCCGACAGCGTCGAGGCGCTTCACCAGCTCGTCCTGAGCGCGCTCGACGACGATCAGGCGGTCGATGCCGTCTCGATCCCGCTGGCGGGCAAATCGAGCATCGCCGATCACATGGTAATCGCCAGCGGCCGGTCGACCCGCCAGGTAGCGTCAATGGCGTCGAAGCTGACCGAAAAGATCAAGGCTGAACTGGGCCGGACGGTCCGGGTAGAAGGGCTGGCTACGGCGGATTGGGTGTTGATTGATGCGGGCGATGTGATTGTCCATCTCTTTCGTCCCGAAGTGCGCAGCTTTTACAATCTGGAGCGGATGTGGGCGTTTGGCGACGCGCCGGTCGCGGTTCCCGACGCCAGCCAGCACTGAGCCCTTGCTGCTCCACATTGTCGCGCGCGGCCGGATCGGCCGCTCGGCGGAAGGCGAACTGGTTGACCGCTATGTGAAGCGGTTGAGCTGGCCGGTGCGGATCACCGAATTGCCCGATACCGGCGGCAAGCTGCCGCTGGTTGAGGGGCAGACGCGGATCGTGATGCTGGATGAGCGCGGCGAGCTGATGCCGTCGCTGGCGTTAGCCGAGCGGCTGGGCCGGTGGCGCGATGATGGCGTGCGCGAGGCGCGGTTCATGATCGGTGCAGCGGACGGATTTGATGCGGCGGAGCGCGCAAGGGCCGATGTTCTACTGTCGTTTGGGCGAGCGACGTGGCCGCACATGCTGGCGCGCGCGATGTTGGCGGAGCAGCTTTACCGGGCGACGAGCATCCTTGCCAATCATCCCTATCACCGCGAAGGATAGGCCGCATGGTGTCGAAGCGGGTGTTGTGGATGGCGGGCGGCGCGGCGGCATTGGTGCTGGCGGCGGCACCGCTGATCGCGGCGGATGATCGCACGCGGCTTGCTGCGGCCAAGCAGCAGGCGGCGCAGGCGCAGGCGCGCGCCGAGGCGCTGGACGCCGCCGCCGCCGCCGAACGCAATGAAGCGCGCAAGGCCGAGCAACTGGAAGCAGCGGTTGCCGCCCGCATCCAGCGTGCCGAGGCCGACATCGCCGCCGCTCAAGTAAGGATAGGTCTCGTCCGCGCCCAGCTTGCCGATCAGCGCACACGGCTGGCGCAGCAGCAGGAACCGATTGCCCGGCTGATCGCGGCGCTGCAATCGCTGGCGCGGCGGCCAGCGGCGATCAGCCTGGTGCAGCCCGGCTCGGTCAGGGATCTGGTGCATGTGCGCGCAGTGTTGGCGACGGTCAGTCCGGTGGTGCAGGCACGCACTGCGACGCTGCGCGATCAGCTTGACCGCACCCGGCGACTGGAGGCTGGGCAGCGCATAGCGGTGCAAAGCCTGGCCGATGGGCGTGCTGCCCTCGACACGCAGCGACTGGCACTGGCCCGGCTGGAGGCAGCGCATCGGCTGAAATCGCGCGATCTCGGCCGCGGGGCATTGTTTGAAAGCGACCGGGCAATTGCACTGGGCGAGCGGGCGCGCGATCTGGTCGACCTGATGAGCCGGGCGAGCAATGCGGCGGCCATTCGCGCCGATCTGGAAAGCCTGCCCGCGCCGCTTCCGCGTCCGCTCAAACCGGGGGAAGTGCCGCCGCGCGTCGATGTCGCAGGATGGTCCACGACCGCGCCCCCTTACCGCTTGCCGGTCGCGGGCAAACTGATAGTCGGGCTGGGCGAGGAGTCGGGCACGGGCGTGCGCTCTCGCGGGTTGACGATTGGAACAGCGGCGGCGGCGAAGGCGGTCGCACCTGCGGCTGGCCGGGTGCTGTTTGCGCGCGTGTTTCGGGGCTATGGTGTGGTCGTGATCCTCGACCATGGGGGGGGATGGACCTCGCTGATTGCGGGCTTGGCCAGCGCATCGGTGGCGGTCGGCGATTCCGTAGCTCAGGGCAGCCCGATCGGGCGCGCGACCACCGGCGAGGCGCCAAGTGTGACGGTCGAGCTGCGCCGCCGCGACCGTGCGATCGACATGATGCGCCTGCTTGGCTGAAGCGCGTTGAACGAGCGCGATTTCCCGCTACATTGGTAGTGAGTGACCCATAGGAAAGTGCCGCGCAGATGCCCCGTTCCAAGCTTCGCCCCGTGTTTCAGGCCACTGCTCTGGCAGCGGCGCTCGCGATGGTGCCGGTGACGACGGCCGCACTCGCCCAAGTTGACTCGGACAGTTATCGTGAACTTGACCAATTCATGGACGTGTTCAACATCGTCAAGGCGCAATATGTCGACAATGTCGATAATAAAGTGCTAGTCAAGGGCGCTATCCAAGGCATGCTGGCGGCACTTGATCCGCATAGCTCCTATGAAGAAGGGGCCGATTACGAGAATTTGCGGATCCAGACCGAGGGGAATTACGGCGGGCTTGGCCTGTCGGTGACGTCGGAGGATGGCGCAGTAAAGGTCATTGCACCGCAGGAGGATACGCCTGCCTATCGTGCCGGGATCAAATCGGGCGATTACATCACGCATATCGACGGAAAGCTGCTCTACGGTCTGACGCTTGATGAAGCGATTGCGCAATTGCGGGGCAAACCCGGCACCAAGATCAGCGTGCGGCTGGTCCGGCGCGGCGCCGAAAAACCGATCGAAGTGTCGCTGATCCGCGAAATCATTGTGCAAAAGCCGGTGAAATGGGACGTCAAGGGCGATATCGGCATCATCAACATCAATACATTTTCGGACCGCACCGGCGATTATACGCGCGACGCGATTGCGCAGATCCGCAAGAAGCTGGGACGCGACCCGATCGGCTATGTTATTGATTTGCGAGACAATGGCGGCGGGTTGCTGAGCGAGGCGGTGTCGGTGTCCGATACTTTCCTCGATCACGGCGAAATCGTGTCGCAGCGTGGCCGCGCCAAAACCGACATTCAACGCTATCGGGCCGAGCGCGGCGATGCGACCAACGGGTTGCCGATTGTCGTGCTGGTCAATTCGGGCACTGCGTCAGCCTCTGAAATCGTTGCGGGGGCGTTGCAGGATCAGCACCGCGGGCTGATTATCGGCGAGCGCAGCTTCGGCAAGGGATCGGTGCAATCGCTGCTCAAACTGGGGCCGAATGCCGAAATCCGGCTGACGACCGCGCGCTATTTCACCCCGTCGGGCCGGTCGGTGCAGGAAGGCGGGATTGACCCTGATATCGTGGTCCCGAACCTGAGCGATCCCGATTACAAGACGCGGCCGGTGTTCCGCGAAAATGATTTGCGCCGCCACCTTATCAACGAGGCCAAGGTTGATAACAAGGTGCTGGAGGAGGATACCAAGCCCGATCCCCGCTTGCTTGCCACCCCCGATGAACTGAAAGCGAAGAAGATCGACGATTTTCAGCTTTATTACGCGCTGCAAACGATCGCCCGGCTGGGCGGCCCGCAGCAAGTGGCGGCGATTGCGCGGATCGGCACGCCGCTCCCCCGGCTCGGGGAGCCTGCCCCCGCGCCCTCGCCCCCCCCGACGTCCGCGCCCAAGCCCTGAGCATGATGGCGGGCAGTTTCGTGGCGGCGCGGGCGCTCGC
>DHHS01000167.1 GCA_002403415.1 Sphingomonas sp. UBA4766
TATTCCATTTATGTCTCGTACCCTCGCGGCGCTGCTCGCCGCGACCGTCTGCGTCGGCACCGCCGTTGCGCAGACGCCTTCGGCCGCCTTGGCCGATGCACCGCCCTTAACGCTCGCGGAGGCGCTCGCCGCCGCGCGCGCCCAATCTCCCGGTATCGACGCCGCGGACGCCGGCATCAGGGCGACCGACGCCGCGCGAACGGTCGCGGGCCTCAGACCCAATCCGTCGTTCGAGGCGCAGACCGAGAATGTCGCCGGCTCCGGCCAGTATCGCGGCCTCTCCAGCGCCGAGACGACGGTGGGCCTTGCGCTGCCGATCGAGCTCGGTGGCAAGCGGTCCGCGCGCGTTGCGGTAGCCGACGCGCGGGGCGACCGGGCACGCCTACAGGCGGCAATCGCGCTTGCCGATCTCGAGTTGCTGGTCACGCAGACCTATATCGAGGCGGCGGCTGCCGAACGGAGACTGCTCGCAGCGCGCGAGCAGGTCGGTATCGCCAATGAAGCGCTGCGCGTCGCCAGCGACCGGGTGCAGGTTGGCGATACATCGCCGATCGATCAGCAGCGGGCCGAAGTGCAGGCAATCAACGCGCGCACCGCCGCCGACCGCGCCGAACGCGCGGTCGCGGTCGCGCGCGGCAATCTGGCGAGGCTGATCGGTCGACCGGTGACGGGCGCGCTCGACAGCATCTGGTTCAACGCGATCGGTGGATATGGTCCGGTGCTTCCGGCTCAGGCGTCCGGCACGCTTGCGCTGGTGGCGGCAAAGGCGGACGTCGCCACCGCAGACGCGCAAGTTCGCTTGGCGCGGGCGCAACGCATCCCCGACGTCACGATCAGCGCCAGCGCGCGCCGACTGGAGGCAACCAACGACGTTGCAGCGGTGTTCGGTGTGTCGATTCCTATCCCATTGTTCAACAATGGCCGCGCCGCGGTCGCCCAGGCCAAGGCGGAGCGCGATCAATTCGACGCGCAACGCCGATTGGCGCTGCTAGACACGGAGCGAGCGATTGCGGCGGCGCAGGCCGAAGTTGCCGATGCTGCCGCCAACGCCCGCGCGGCTGGCGGACCAGCACTTGCTGCCGCCCAGGAAGCAGCGCGGATCGCTCGGATCGGCTACGGCCAGGGCAAGTTCGGCCAGCTCGAATTGCTCGAAGCCGAACGGACGCTGTCCGAGACCCGCGCGACCGCGACCGACGCGCTCGCCGCATTTCATGATGCCCAAGCGCGCCTGCGCAGGCTGACCAGCCTCGCGCCCGCCGAGCTTCAAAATTCCGGAGATGATCAATGACGACCTATGCCTTGCGCGCATCGCGCGGTTCGACCGCCGCGTTGCTCATAGCAACCTTTGGCGCGGCTACACTGTCGAGTTGCGGCACAAAGGAGCCAGCTGCACCGACCAACACGGCGGTGGATGCCGAAACGACGAAGGAAAAGGTGCCCGCCGAGACGGTGAAGCTGACCGCTATGGCCATTCGGGAAGCCGGGATCGCGACCGAAACCATCAGCGCTGGCGGCCTGGCAGGTGAAATCGTCGCCCAGGCAACGGTGACCGCTTCACCCACCGGTGAGGCGATCGTCACCGCCCGCGCGAGCGGCGCGGTCACGCGCGTGCTCAAGCGCCTGGGCGATCCGGTGCGCCGGGGCGAAGCGCTCGCCATCGTCGAAAGCCGCGATGCGGCACAGATCACGGCGGATCGCGGTGTCGCCGCCGCCAAATTGACGCTGGCGCAGCGGTCGCTCGCGCGTGAACGCTACCTCTACGACCAGAAAGTATCGGCGCGCGTCGATCTGGAACAGGCGCAGGCCGAGGCAGCGATGGCCGCCGCCGAAGCACGCCGCGCACAAGCGGCAGCGGGTGCTGCCAACGTCACCCGCGACGGGCGGGGTGTCGTGATCGCCAGTCCGATCACGGGCCGCGTCAGCGCGAGCGCAGTGCGGCTCGGTGCCTTCGTCCAGCCCGAGGCTGAGCTGTTCCGTGTCTCCGACCCTAACCAAGTTCAGATCGAGGCGGCGGTCGGTCCCAACGATGCCGCCCGGCTCGCGCCGGGTGACCGGGCGGTGGTCGAGCTGCCCGATGGCCGTACCGTCGATGCTCGCGTGCGGGCCGTGACGCCGACGCTCAACGGCGAAACACGCTCGGCGACAGCCGTTCTCGATATCGGAGGCGGCGCAGTCCAGCCCGGGCTTGCGGTCCGTGTCAGGCTGTTGCCGCGCGTTGGCGGCTCGTCCGCCGCCATCGTGGTGCCCGAGGAGGCGGTCCAGTCGCTTGCCGGGCGCGACGTCGTCTTTTTGCGGACGGCCACCGGCTTTACGGCCCGTCCCGTCACCACGGGACAGCGCAGCGCCGGCCGGATCGAGATTGCGTCAGGCCTATCCGCCGGTCAGACGATCGCGACGACCAACGCGTTTCTGCTCAAGGCCGAACTCGCCAAGTCCGCCGGCGAGGAGGAATAAACGATGATCGCCAACCTCATGGCGCTGTCCGTCAGGGCACGCTGGGGCATCGTCGCCCTGTTCCTCGTAATCGCGGGTTTCGGCGTCTGGCAGCTCACCAAGCTGCCGATCGACGCCGTCCCCGACATCACCAACAACCAGGTTCAGATCAATACGGTCGAGAAGGGCCTCTCGCCGGTGGAGATGGAAAAGCGCGTCACTTTCCCGATCGAAACTGCCTTGGCCGGCATCCCTGGCCTGGAAACAACCCGATCGGTGTCGCGCAACGGCTTTAGCCAGGTCAGCGCGATCTTTACCGATCAGACCAACCTCTATTTCGCGCGCCAGCAGGTCAACGAACGCATCGCGCAAGCCCGCGACAGCCTGCCCGATGGGCTTCAACCGCAGATCGGTCCGGTGACGACCGGCCTCGGCGAAGTGTTCATGTATGCCGTCGATTTCATCAACCCGGGCGGCAAAGGTGCGACGATCCGCAACGGCCAACCCGGCTGGCAGTCGGATGGCAGCTTCCTGACCCCCGAAGGCGACCGGCTGACCGACGACGTCTCACGCGCGGCGTATTTGCGCACCGTCCAGGACTGGATCATCCGACCGCAGCTACGCACCGTCCAGGGTGTCGCCGGCATCGATTCGATCGGCGGGTTCGAAAAAACCTACGTCGTCGAGCCCGATCCGGTAAAGCTGAGTGCGTTCGGGGTTTCTTATTCGGAACTCGCCAAGGCGCTGGAAGCGACGAACCTTGCGGTCGGCGCCAATTATTTCAACCGCGGTGGCGAAGCGTTCCTCGTCCGCGCCGATGCGCGCATCCGCGACCTGGATGAGATCGCCGACGCGATCATCGCGACGCGCGGCGGCGTCCCGGTCGCCGTCAAGAACGTCGCCACGGTACGGATCGGCGGCGATCTGCGCACGGGTGCCGCCAGCATGAACGGCCATGAGGTCGTTGTCGGCACAGCGCTAATGTTGATCGGCGAGAATAGCCGCGTTGTCGCCCGCAATGTCGGCGAGAAAGTCGTCGCGATCACGAAGTCCTTGCCGCCGGGCATCAAGGTGACGCCGACGCTCGACCGCTCGAAGCTGGTCAATGCCACCGTCGAAACCGTGCAGAAAAACCTGACCGAAGGCGCGGTTCTCGTTGCGGTCGCGCTGTTCCTCCTGCTCGGCAACGTCCGCGCGGCGATCATCGCGGTCCTTATCATCCCCTTTTCGTTCCTGATGATGGCGATCGGGATGAACGCGTTCCGTGTGCCGGGCAATTTAATGAGCCTCGGCGCACTGGACTTCGGGCTGATCGTCGACGGCGCGGTGATCATCATCGAAAACTGCCTGCGGCGCCTCGCCGAGCGGCAGCACCGGGAAGGACGTCTGCTGCTCTTACGCGAGCGGCTCGAGGAGACCATGCGGGCGAGCCAGGAGATGATCAAGCCGACCGTTTTCGGTCAGGCCATCATCTTTCTCGCTTTTGCCCCGCTGCTGATGTTCACGGGCGTCGAGGGCAAGACGTTCTCGCCGATGGCGATCACGATCATGCTTGCCCTCGCGGCGGCGTTCATTCTTGCGCTCACCTTCGTGCCGGCGATGGTCGCGCTGCTGATCCGGGGCAAGGTGGCAGAAAAGGAGGTTTGGCTGATCGCCAAGCTCAAGGACCGCTATGCACCGGTCCTCGAAAGGGCAGTCGCTCGGCCCTGGCCGTTCATCGTGACGGGGTTCGGCTTCTTTGCCGCCGCGGTTTTCGCGTTTGGCTTCCTCGGTCAGGAGTTCATTCCGCAGCTCGACGAAAAGAACGTGGCATTGGCTTCAAGCCGCGTGCCATCGGTCTCAATGGAGCAGTCGCTTGCGATGCAGCGTGGTGTCGAGCGCGCCGTTACCAGCTTGCCCGAAGTCCAATTGATGTTCTCCAAGACCGGCACTGCCGAGGTGGCGACCGATCCGATGCCGTCCAACATTTCCGACGGCTACGTGATTCTGAAGCCGCAGGAGGAATGGCCTAAAGGCGTCGCCACCAAGGCTGATGTGCTTGAGCGGATCGAGAAGAAGAGCGGTGCCCAGATCGGCAACAAATTTGAGGTCAGCCAGCCGATCCAGCTTCGGTTCAACGAGTTGATCGCCGGCGTGCGCGGCGACGTCGCGATCAAGCTCTATGGCGATGATCTCGACAAGATGAGTGCGGCGGCAGCCCGCATCGTCGGCGTCCTCCAGTCGATCCCGGGTGCGGCCGACGTCAAGGCCGAGCAGACGAGCGGATCACCAACGCTGGAGGTAAAGTTCGATCGCGCCGCGATCGCGCGCTACGGCCTGACCGTCGAAGAGGTGGCAGACACCGTATCGGCAGCGATGGGCGGCCGCGAAGCCGGTGTGGTGTTCGAGGGGGACCGGCGTTTTGCGGTCACCGTGCGGGTGCCGACGGCATCGCGCGACAATCTCGATACGCTGCGCAGTCTACCGGTGCTCCTTCCGCAGGAGGCCGCCGAACGGCGTGGGTCGGTGCCGCTCTCCGCTGTCGCGCAGTTCCGGTTCAGCGAAGGCCTGAACCAGATCAGCCGCGAGAATGGCAAACGCCGCGTGGTCATCCAGACCAATGTCCGCGGTCGTGACGTCGGTTCCTTCGTTGCCGAGGCTATGCCCAGGGTCGAAAAAGTGGCGTTGCCGGCGGGGTCCTATCTCGAATGGGGCGGGCAATTTCAGAACCTGCAGGCGGCGTCGGATCGGCTGGCGATCGTTGTGCCGATCTGTTTCGCGGCGATCTTCGCGCTGTTGTATCTGGCGCTCGGCAGCCTTGGCCGCGCGTTCTCGGTGTTTGCGGCCGTGCCGCTCGGCTTAGCGGGCGGCGTCTTCACGCTGCTGCTGACCGGTATCGCCTTTTCGGTGTCGGCGGCGGTCGGGTTCATCTGTCTTGCCGGTGTCGCGGTCTTGAACGGTCTTGTCGTGATGTCCGCGATCCGCGAGCGGATCGAAGACGGGGTCGAGCTCAGCCGGGCGATCGTCGAGGGCACTTTCGAGCGGGTTCGGCCGGTGATCATGACCGGCTTTGTGCCGGCGATCGGCTTCGTGCCGATGGCACTGGCGCACGGCACCGGTGCCGAGGTGCAGAAACCGCTCGCGACCGTGGTCATTGGTGGCCTGATCGCTGCGACCATCTTCACGCTGACCGTGCTCCCCGCCATCGCCAGGGTCGTGCTTGGCTGGGGCGAGCGTTGGCGTGCGCGCAGCCGCGCGACGACGCACGCTGAGGCGGAGCCCGCATGATGGAAGAGGGAAACACAATGGCGCAGATGAAACTGCTCAGGATCTACACCGACGAGGCCGCCTATTACGGCGATCGCAAAGTGTTCGAGGTGGTCGCCAGCCGTG
>DHHS01000081.1:0-198 GCA_002403415.1 Sphingomonas sp. UBA4766
GCGCGGCGCAGAATCGCCCGGATTCGCGCGATCAGCAAGCGCTGCGAAAACGGCTTGGTGATGTAATCGTCCGCCCCCATTGCAAGACCAAGCGCTTCATCCAGCTCATCATCCTTTGAGGTCAGGAAAATCACCGGCAGTGCCGATTTCTCGCGCAGGCGGCGCAACAGCTCCAGGCCGTCCATGCGTGGCATCTTG
>DHHS01000081.1:494-6761 GCA_002403415.1 Sphingomonas sp. UBA4766
CGTCCATGCGTGGCATCTTGATGTCGAAGATCGCCAGATCGGGCGGATTGTCGATCAACGCCTTCAGCGCGGTTTCGCCGTCGGAATAAACCCGCGTCACAAATCCTTCGGCCTGAAGCGCGATAGAGACGGACGTCAAAATGTTGCGGTCATCATCGACCAGCGCGATCGAGGCCGTCATCGGCGGAGAAGGGAGCATGTCATTTCGTCCGAGACCTAGGCGAAAGCGCGCATCGGCTCAACCATATCAACCATAATCGGGATTTGACCCGCGCGGTTCACGGCGATAAGCGGCGGCCGAGCATACGTATGCGCCGTGGCGCGCCGAGCAATATTAGGAGAGTATGTCGTGACCGAGCGGACCCCAGTTTATGGCCTTGACGCCCAGGGAATCGCAACGTCCGCCACCGTCCACTGGAACCTCATCACCGCGCCGCTCGTGGAAGCGGCGATTCGCCGGGGTGAGGGGGTGCTGGCCAATGGCGGGCCGCTGGTGGTGGCGACGGGCGCCCACACCGGGCGGTCGGCGCAGGATAAGTTCACGGTGCGCGACGCGCAGACCGAGGATACGATCTGGTGGGGTAAATCGAACAAAGCGATGACGCCTGACCATTTTGCCGCGCTCAAGGCCGATTTCATGGCCGCGCTCGGTGCGCGCGATACGCTGTTCGTGCAGGATTTGTTCGGCGGGTCGCAGCCGGAACACCGCGTGCGCGTGCGCGTCGTCAACGAACTCGCCTGGCACAGCCTGTTCATCCGCACGATGCTGGTGCGGCCAGAGGCGGCGGAACTTGCCGATTTCGTCCCCGATTACACGATCATCGATTTGCCCAGCTTTGTGGCTGACCCCGCGCGCCATGGTTGTCGCAGCCAGACAGTGATTGCGGTCAATTTCACCGAAAAGCTGATCCTGATCGGCGGCACAAAATATGCCGGCGAAATGAAAAAGTCGGTGTTCGGCCTGCTCAATTACCTGCTCCCGGCGCAGGGGATCATGCCGATGCATTGTTCGGCCAATATCGGTCCCAAGGGCGATACGGCCGTGTTCTTTGGCTTGTCGGGCACCGGCAAGACGACGCTGA
Source organism: Sphingomonas sp. UBA4766 (assembly GCA_002403415.1). Classification (GTDB taxonomy): domain Bacteria; phylum Pseudomonadota; class Alphaproteobacteria; order Sphingomonadales; family Sphingomonadaceae; genus Sphingomonas. The sequence continues at coordinate 1,577 of DHHS01000081.1, forward strand.
GCGCCGATGCCAGCCGCACGCTGATCGGCGATGACGAACATGGCTGGTCCGACACCGCCGTCTTCAATTTCGAGGGCGGTTGCTATGCGAAGATGATTCGCTTGTCGGCAGAGGCCGAGCCCGAGATCTTTGCGACCACCAAGCGGTTTGGCACGGTGCTTGAGAATGTGGTGATCGACCCCGATACGCGCGCGCTCGATCTGGACGATGCGCGGTTGGCGGAGAATAGCCGGGGTGCCTATCCGATTGATTTCATTCCCAACACCAGTGCTGCGAATATGGGGCCGGTGCCGCGCAATATCGTGATGCTGACCGCCGATGCCTATGGCGTGTTGCCGCCGATTGCCAAGCTGACGCCGGATCAGGCAATGTATCACTTCCTGTCGGGCTATACCGCGCGTGTCGCGGGCACCGAAATCGGCGTGACCGAGCCCGAGGCGACCTTCTCCACCTGCTTTGGCGCGCCGTTCATGCCGCGCCACCCCAGCGTCTATGGCAATTTGCTGAAGGAGCGGATCGCCAAGGGCGGGGTCGATTGCTGGCTGGTCAACACCGGCTGGACCGGGGGCAAATATGGCACGGGCCAGCGGATGCCGATCAAGGCCACGCGCGCGCTGCTCAACGCCGCGCTCGACGGCAGCCTGAACGATGCCGAGTTCCGCACCGATCCCAATTTCGGCTTTGCCGTGCCGGTCGCGGTGCCGGGCGTCGATTCGGCGATTCTCGACCCGCGCGAGACCTGGGCCGACAAGGAGGGGTATGACGCGACGGCGGCCCGGCTGGTCGACCAATTTGTCGAGAACTTCGCGCAGTTTGCCGAGCATGTCGATGACGGCGTGCGACAATCGGCGCCAAAAGTGACCATCCCCGCCTAGTTTGGCCCGCGATATCGGGCCGCTCCATCGCAGGAACTGCCCGATATGACAACCCTGACCCCCCGATTGTTCGCCACCGATGCCGATGTCATCCGCATCGGTGAGGGCTTGCTGGACCGCAGCTTGCCACGATCCGACTGGACGCATGAGGCGCATCTCGCGGCGTGTCTCTATCTGTTGCGCGAACGGCCCGACATTAATGTCGATGCGCAGATTGCCGGGATTATCTCAACCTATAACGCGGCGGTCGGCGGCGTGAATGATGATGCTCAGGGTTATCACGATACGATCACGCGCGTATTTGTGCATGGCGTGCGGCTGCACCTGGCGACGCGGGCCGTGGGGGAGCTTGCCGAAGCGGTCAACGCGCTGTTGACGTCCGAGATCGGCGCGCGCGACTGGCCGTTGCAGTTTTACAGCCGCGACCGGCTGTTCTCGGTCGCGGCACGGCGCGGTTTCGTGCCGCCCGACCTCGCACCGCTGCCCGCGCTATGCTAAGCCCCGGAGGAACCAAATGGGAGGCCGACATGGGAATGCTTGACGGATTACTTGCGCAACTGGGCCCCAATCTCGACATCGCCAGCATGGCGACCAAGGTTGGGCTTAGCCCCGAACAGGCCGAAATGGCGGTGAAGGCACTCGGCATGGCACACCCCGAACCGGGCGACACGGTCGCGTCGGCGGCGTCGAGCACCGGTCTTTCGCCAGAAATTTTGCAACAAGTGGTGGGGATGATCGGCGGCGAAGGGGCGCTCGGCAGCATTGCCGGGATGCTGGGCGGAGCGGCCGCTGAAGGCGGTGCGGGCGGCGTGCTGGGTCAGGTGACCGGCATGCTCGATCGCGACGGTGACGGCAACCCGCTCAACGATATCGCCAGCATGGCAGGCGGGCTGTTCGGCGGCAAGAATTAAGCTGCGGCCCCCGGCGGCGGGGGCCTTCAAAATCGGGGGGCGGGCGGCACAATGCCGGGGCCGCCCCCCTTTTTTGCGGTTAGCGGGTCAATTCTTCGGGCGTGGTGCCGCCATGCGCGGCGAGCCGGTCCATCACCTGCTGATGGAGCCAGATGTTCATCTCTGCGCTGCCATCCTTTTCGCCGGTATAGCCCAGTTCCTCGGCCAGTTCCTTGCGGTTGGTGAGCGAGGGGTCGAGCCCGATCAGCTTCATCAGGTCAACGATCGACGTCTGCCAGTTCAGGTCCGACCCGGTGGTCGACGCGATCTGGCCAAGCAGCGATTCGATCTCCGCCCGCGTCATCGGCGTTTCGGCAGGTGCGGCGACCGGCGCAGGGGCAGCTTCGACAGCGGCGGGCGCTGCTTCGGCGGCGGGCGCAGGAGTGGGGGCTACTTCCGCCTTCTTGCCCCAGATGGCGTCCTTGATTGCGCTAAAAATGCTCATTGCGTGGCTCCCTTCTTCGATGTTCGGATCGAACGGGCGGATGCTATCAAGGTTGGATGACAGTTCGGCGCTTGTCAGCGCGGCGGCGGTATCGGCGCCACCACCAGCGTGCTCGCGCGCACGGCGACCACGCGCAGCCGCGTGCCCACGGCGGCATCGGGGCCGGTCGCGATCCATTCGCTGTCCCCCAGCCGCGCGCGCCCGGTTCCGTCGGCAATTGCTTGCGTCACGGTGACCACTTCGCCGACCAGTCGTGCCGCGCGATCATTGAGCAGCGGATCGTCGGACGGCACCGGGAATTGATGATACCAGCGCCGCCCGATACCGATCGCCACGACGCTCCACATCGCGAACGAGCCGAGCTGCAGCGCGAGCGGCACGCCAGGCACCGCCGCTGTAATTCCGGCGGTCACCAGCGCGCCGATCGCCAGGAAGATCAGGAACACCCCCGGCCCGATCAGCTCAATGCCCGCGAGCACCACCGCCGCAATCAGCCAGAGCAGCGCGGCATGGCTTGCCAGATCGGCAAGGGTCATGGCGCCTACGCCGCGCCCGTGTCGAACGGCCCGGCGACACGCGGCGGCACCGGCGGGCGGGCAGGCGCCTCTGCCTTGTCACCCAGCGCTTCCTTGGCAAGCGCGCCAATTCCGCCCAGCGTGCCAATCAACTGCGTGGCCTCGACCGGGAACAGGATGGTTTTCGCGTTGGTGGAGGTCGCGAATTTGCCCACCGCTTCGACATATTTTTGCGCGATGAAGTAATTTATCGCCTGCGCGCTGCCCTGTTCAATCGCTTCGGACACAAGCTGCGTTGCCTTTGCCTCGGCCTCGGCCGCGCGCTCGCGGGCCTCGGAATCGCGGAAGGCCGATTCGCGGCGGCCCTCCGCTTCAAGGATGCGAGCCTGTTTCTGCCCCTCTGCCCGCAGGATTTCGGACGCGCGCGCGCCCTCTGCTTCCAGGATATTGGCGCGCTTTTCGCGTTCCGCCTTCATCTGGCGCGCCATCGCGTTGACGATGTCGACCGGCGGGCGGATGTCCTTGATCTCGACGCGGGTGATCTTGACGCCCCAGGGATTGGTGGCGTGATCGACGACGCTCAAGAGCCGCGCGTTGATCTCGTCGCGTTTCGACAGCAATTCGTCGAGGTCCATCGAACCCATGACGGTGCGCAAATTCGTCGTCGCCAATTGCATGATCGCGACGAACAGGTCCGATACTTCATAGGCAGCCTTGGCCGCGTCGAGCACCTGGAAAAACACCACCCCGTCGACGGCGACCATCGCATTGTCTTTGGTGATGATCTCCTGCTGCGGCACATCGAGCACTTGCTCCATCATGTTGATGCGGCGGCCGACCTGATAGAAGAACGCAGGGTAGAAATTCAGCCCCGGCTGGGCAACGGTGGTGAATCGACCGAAATGTTCAATTGTATATTCATAGCCTTGGCGAACAATCTTTAGACTGGCAACCAGGAACATAATTACCAGCACGAGCACGCCGAACAACGCGGCCAAGATCATATTCATCATTGCAATCCCCCGCGATTGTCACCCATGATAGCGGCAACGGCCGCGACCCCGCTTATAGCACAGCGCGCGGCGCGGCGTAGCGAAATGCGCGCGGCCCTAGCGCAGCGCCGCCCGCTTGGTTACATGGGCCGCCACAACTCCCTTGCGACGCAGGAACTGGCAGCTCATGGACATCCGCCTCGGCCTTACCTTTGACGATGTGCTGCTTTGCCCGGCGGAAAGCGATATTGTGCCGTCGATGGCCGATCCGCGCACGCGGCTGACGCGCGGCATCGCGCTTAACATTCCGGTGCTGTCGGCGGCGATGGACACGGTGACCGAGGCCGATATGGCGATCGTGATGGCGCAGCTTGGCGGCATTGGTGTGCTCCACCGCAATCTGTCGGTTGAAGAGCAAGTGGCGGCGGTGCGCCACGTCAAGCGCTTTGAAAGCGGGATGGTGGTCAACCCCATCACCATTGCCCCCGACGCAACGCTGGCGGAGGCGCAGGGGCTGATGGCGCGGCACAAGATCAGCGGGATTCCAGTGGTGGAGCCTGATGGTCGGCTGGTCGGCATCGTCACGCACCGCGATGTCCGCTTTGCCGAAAACCCGCATCAGCCGGTGGCGGAACTGATGACGCGCGACAATCTGGCGACGGTGCGCGCGGGCGTGAGTTCGGAAGAAGCGCGGCGGCTGCTCCATGCGCGGCGGATCGAGAAACTGCTGGTCGTCGACGACGCCTATCGGTGCACGGGGCTCATCACGGTCAAGGACATTGAAAAGGCCGTGACCTATCCCGATGCGACCAAGGACGCGGCCGGGCGGTTGCGCGTTGCGGCGGCAACGACAGTCGGCGACAGCGGCTTTGCCCGCACGGAAGCGCTCGTCGAGGCCGAGGTTGACCTGATCGTGATCGACACCGCCCATGGCCATAACCGCGACGTCGCCCGCGCGGTTGCGCGCGTCAAAGCGCTGAGCAATTCGGTGCAGGTGGTGGCCGGCAATGTCGCGACGGCGGCGGCAACGCGTGCGCTGGTCGATGCGGGTGCCGATGGGGTGAAGGTGGGGATTGGCCCCGGTTCGATCTGCACCACCCGGGTGGTGGCAGGGGTGGGGGTGCCGCAGCTGACGGCGGTGATGGATTGTGCCGCGGAAGCCGCGAAATCGGGCGTGCCGGTGATCGCCGATGGCGGCATCCGCACGTCGGGCGATGTCGCAAAGGCGTTGGCGGCGGGTGCTTCCACCGTGATGATCGGCTCGCTCTTGGCGGGGACCGAGGAAGCGCCGGGCGAAATGTTCCTTTATCAGGGCCGCGCCTATAAATCCTATCGCGGTATGGGATCGGTGGGGGCGATGGCCAAGGGATCGGCCGACCGCTATTTCCAGCAGGATATCAAGGATCAG
>DHHS01000081.1:7071-21388 GCA_002403415.1 Sphingomonas sp. UBA4766
TGAAGCTGGTGCCCGAAGGCATTGAGGGGCAGGTGCCGTTCAAAGGTCCGGCGCGCGACGTGATCCATCAGCTGGTCGGCGGGGTGCGCGCGGCGATGGGCTATACCGGCGCACGCACAATCGACGAGCTACAGGCGCGTGCGCAATTCGTGCAGATTACCGGCGCAGGGCTGAAGGAAAGCCACGTCCATGACGTGACGATCACCCGCGAGGCACCCAATTACCCGACCCGCTAAACCATGAGGGCGGGCGCGCGCGTTCAGGCAGCGATCGAGCTGCTCGACCAGATCATTGCGGCCGCGCGTGAGGCCGGGGCGGCTGCCGACACGCTGATCGCGCGTTACTTTACCGATCGCCGCTATGCGGGCGCCAAGGACCGGCGGGCAGTGCGCGAGCTGGTTTATGCCGCGATCCGCCACGCGGGCGAGCGGCCGGTGAGCGGGCGGGCAGCGATGCTGGGGCTGGCGCAGGACGACGCCGAGTTGGCAGTACTTTTCGACGGCACGCCGCATGCTCCGGCCCCCATCACGACGGGCGAGCCGGTAGCCGCAGCGGGCGTGGCACCCGCGTGGCTTACGGCGTTGCTGGCGGAGGCGGGAATCGTGGGCGAAGCGCTGGCGGCGCTCGTGGCGCGCGCGCCGCTCGACCTGCGGGTAAACCCGGCGCGGGCCAGTGCTGCGGATGTGGTTGCGGCCTTCCCCGGTGCCGCGCCGCTGGCGGGCCTGCCGCATGCGGTGCGGGTCGCGCATGGAACGCCGGTCGAGCAACATCCGCTCTGGGCGGCGGGTGCAATCGACATTCAGGATGCCGGCAGCCAGACGGTGGCGCTGGCCGCCGCCGCCGCGCCGGGCCAGACGATCATCGATCTATGCGCGGGCGCAGGCGGCAAGGCGCTGGCGCTGGCGGCCGCGATGGCTGGGCAGGGGCGCATCATCGCTTGCGACATCGACCGTGCGCGATTGTCGCGGCTGGCCCCCAGGGCGGCGCGAGCCGGAGCAACGGGGATTGAGACGCGCCTGCTCGATCCGGGTAAGGAAGCAGCAGCGCTCGCCGATTTGGACGCGCGGGCCGACACGGTGCTGATCGATGCGCCGTGTTCGGGCACCGGCACGTGGCGTCGCAACCCGGAGGCGCGCTGGCGGTTGACCCCGGCGCGGCTGGAGCGGTTGATGGCGACCCAGACCGCATTGCTCGACATTGGCGCAGCACTGGTGCGACCGGGCGGGGCGTTGGTCTATATCGTCTGTTCGCTGCTCGATGCAGAGGGGCGCGCGCCGATTGCCGATTGGTTGGCGCGACATCCCGGCTGGAGCGCGGAACCGCTGCATCTGCCGCGCGGGATGACGCACGGGCCGGGCGTGCGGCTGACCCCAAGTCACGACTCGACGGATGGCTTTTTTGTCGCGAGACTGCGCGCGCCATGCTAGCGTCTTTGTCCCAGTCCTTGGAGTTGTTCATGCGTTATTCGTCGCTTGGTGCCGCCGCCGCGCTTGCCCTGCTTTCGCTTTCGACCTCGCTGCACGGTCAGCGTCCCGATGCGCAGATCGACCCGCGTTCGCTGCAATTGCTCGCCTCGGCAAAGGCTGCACAAAGCGCGGGTAACCTGACGCTGGCGGCGGAAACACTGGAAACCGCACTGGCGGTTGACCCGCGCAACCGTGCCGCCTTTGTCACGCTTGGCGATGTGTCGCTGGCGCAAGGGTTGTCGGGCAAGGCGATCCGTTATTATCGCGGGGCGCTGGCGCTTGATCCCAATGACCTGGCCGCGCTGAGCGGGCAGGGCGAGGCGCTGGTCGCCAAGGGCGCGATCGAGCGCGCGCGCGAAAACCTGGCCCGGTTGCGCAAGCTTTGCGCCAAGGGGTGCGCCGAGGCGACGCAGCTGGCCGCCGCGATTGCGCGCGGGGCGACACCGCCGGTGATTGCCGCGCAAGCCGCCAAGCCCGCCAAATAACCTAACCGTCCAGCGCGCGGGCAAGCGCGACAAATTCCGCCACGCTGACGGTTTCCGCGCGGCGAGTGGGGGCAATGCTGAGCGCCTCCATTGCTTCGGCGGCGCCCGCCAGCCCCTTCAGGCTTTGGCGCAGCATCTTGCGCCGCTGGCCGAAAGCGGCTGCCGTCAGCCGTTCCAGCGTCGCCAGCGACACCCCCGTCGGGCTGTCAAGCGGGGTCAGGTGGACCACGGCCGACATGACCTTCGGCGGCGGAGTGAAGGCGGACCGGTGCACCGGCATCGCGAGTCTGGCATTTGCGCGCCACTGAGCAAGCACGGACAGACGGCCATAATGCTCGCTATCGACGGGCGCGACGATCCGGTCGGCGACTTCGCGCTGGAACATCAGCGTGAGCGTCTGCCACCAAGGTCGCCACGGCGCCGACAGCCAGCCGACCAGCAACGGCGTGCCGATGTTATAGGGCAGGTTGGCGACGATGTGCGGCGGCGCGTCAGGGAAGAGCGCAGGCGCGTCAATCGCCATGGCGTCGCCCGCTATCACGCGCAACTGCCCGTCAAAATGCGCCGCCAGCTCGGCCAGGGCCGGCAGGCAGCGGTGGTCGCGCTCTACCGCCGTAACGCGCGCGCCCGCCATCAGCAGCGCGCGGGTGAGGCCGCCGGGGCCGGGGCCGATCTCAAACACCTCAGCACCCGACAGATCGCCGGGAATCCGCGCGATCCGCGCCAAAAGCTGTGCATCGAGCAGGAAATTCTGGCCCAGCGCCTTGCTTGCGCTCAGCCCATGCCGCGCGATCACCTCGCGCAGCGGCGGCAGCGCGCTCACCCCGGATAGGCCAGCCGCAGCCGCGCCGATTGCGCCGCAAGCTGGATCGCGGCGATCATCGCGCCCGGCGCGGCCAGCCCTTTGCCCGCAATGTCAAACGCGGTGCCATGATCGGGCGACGTGCGCACAATCGGCAGGCCCAGCGTCGTGTTGACGCCGTCATCGAAATGCAGCGTCTTGAGCGGGACCAGCGCCTGATCGTGATAACAACACAGCGCCGCGTCATAGCGGGCGCGGGCGCGCGCGTGAAACATCGCGTCGGCGGGGTGGGGGCCGGTGCAGTCAATTCCCTCCTCACGTAGAATCTCGATCGCGGGGACGAGGATATCGATTTCCTCGCGCCCCAGCGCGCCGCTCTCGCCCGCATGGGGGTTTAGCCCGGCAAAGGCGAGCCGCGGCGCCTCGATCCCGAAATTGCGCGCCAGGCCCCGCGCGGTCGCTCGTGCGCGCGCCAGCACCAGATCGACCGTCAGCGCGCCGGGCACATCGGCAAGCGCAATGTGCGTAGTCATCGGCACGACGCGCAAGGTGGGGCCGACCAGCATCATCACCGCATTTTCGCGCGCAATGCCACAGCGTTCGGCCACGAATTCGGTCTGGCCCGGATCGGTGAAGCCGATGCCGTATAGCTGCGCCTTTGACACCGGGCCGGTCACCAGCGCGCCCGCGCTACCCGACCGGGTCAACCCAACCGCCAGCTCGAGCGCGCTGAGCGAGCAACGCGCGCCGTCGGTATCGGGCGCACCGGGGGTAATCTCGCCCGCGTCCTGAATGTAGAGCACAGGGAGCGCATGGTCGAAGCGAGCGGCCGCTTCATTCGGGTCGCCAATCCGCTCGACGGGGCCGGGCCAGACACGCTCGATCGCGCGCGGGTCGCCGACTGCAAAAAAGGATGCCAGCGCGGCGGCGTGGCGCGCGGCCCAAGCCTTGGCGATCACTTCGGGCCCAATGCCTGCGGGATCACCCATCGACACGGCAATCGGTGCGATCATTGCGGCTTCCCCCGATGCCACGCGCGCTTCGGATGCGTAACTAGCGATATTCGATAATCGCGTCACGCCGCAAATCGCGCAGCTTGTGATCGGCGCGCAGGTTGATTGCCTGTTGCTCCATCTGGTTGCGCATCTGCTCTATCCCCGGCAAGTCGCCCGCTTCAGCTTCGGCCCGACCGCAAACGACCAGCGAGCGCACGCCGTCCGTCGGCGAGCCAAAGGGCTGCGTTGCCTCCCCCACATTCAATGAAGCGAGCATTTCCTGCAATTGCGGCGGCAATTGGCGGATCTTGACCGAGTCGTTGTCGACCACTTCGGCCTGGAGCTCAGCGGCGACCTTTTGCACTTCGCCACAGCCGCGTATCGATTTGATCGCCGTCGCAAAGGCCGACACACGCTGTGATGCCTCGGCCTCGGTAATGCCCTTGGGGAAAGCGATGCTGACCTGACGCAGGCTGAGCACCGCGTCGCGCGCGTCGGCGGTCAGCACCTTGCGCTTGTCGACGACATACAGGATCGAAAACCCGCCGGGCACTTCGATGGGGCCGGCCAACTGGTTGATGCCCATTTCCGATGCGGCCTGCGCCAGCGTTTCGGGCAACTGATCGGCCTTTACCCAGCCCAAATCGCCGCCGACTGCTTTGGTCGTCGCCTCTGACCGCTCGGCAGCCTGCTCGAAGCTGCGTTTGCCCGATTGAATCTCCTGCATCAGCGCGCGTGTTTCGGCGAAAACCTGTGCCTGTTGCTCGGGCGTCGCGCGCAGGTAGATTTCCTTGACGTGGAATTCGGTCTGCCCCTTTTGCGCTTCGAGCCGGGCAAGGATGGACTTTACCTCCGCATCGCCGACATTGATGAGGCTGCCGATGCGCCGCCGCAAATAACGGTTCCAGGCCAGCTCTGCCTCAATCTGTCGTCGCAGGCTGCGGTCCGACGATCCGGCGTTGCGCAAAAAGGCGCGGAATTCGGGAAGGCTCTTGTTGAAATTCTTGGCGACCAGAGCGAGCCGTTGGTCGACTTCTTCGGGGGTCACCTTGATATCGGCGGCTTTTGCTTCCTGAAGCTCAAGCGTTTCGTCGATCAGCGAGCCCAGCACCTGAAGCCGCAGCGTCGCCAGCTCGCGCTCGTTCAGCTTCAGCGTGTTGGCGGCCAGGATGAGGTTGACGCGCTGATCGACATCGGTGCCGGTAATGACGGCATCGTTGACGATCGCCGTTGCCTTGCGGACATTGGGGTCGCGCTTGCCGAAAATCTGCAAATTCTTGGGGATGTTCAGGCCGACATCCGGCAGCGATTGATCCTCAACCGTTTGCGCAAGGGCGGCCGTTGCAATCGCTGCGCTGCCCAGCGCCAGCACCATGGCCCGGATCGGGCGCGCATTTTTGAATGATTTCATCAACCTGGTCCAATTATCCCGATCTTGCCCGGGTTCCGCGCACGATTGTGGCGAACCGTCATTGACTGGTTGCTTAACGCCCGAGGTTCTTGAACGCCAGAGTCAATAGAAAACTGTTGCCGCCGCGCGCGTCGCCCGTGTCCTGAAAATCGCGCCGCCACGTCAGGCCAAGGCGCAAACAGTCATCCTCATACCCTACGCCGATGCGGTGACGCACGGGCGCAAAGCCGTCGGTCGTTGACAGCGGATCGGCGCGCTTCGTCGTCAAATCGATCACGGTCGACCCAAAGAGCGACCAGAAGCGCGTAAGTTGCACCCGGCTGCCCAGGCGGACCTCTTCGCGGTCGCGCAAATCCTCAAGCGTGGGGTCGATCTGACGGTTCAGTCGCAGATAACCCAGCAAAAGATAGGTGCTGCGCGTGCCGATGGTCGCGTCCAGCTCGTTGCGCCTGATTGCCAGCCCGTCCTTGTCGAGCCGGTAGCGGTGCGTGATCGTCACCAGATCGCGGTAGCGCAGCACTGTGCGCCCAACAATGTCGGAAAGTCGGTCGGCAAAGCCGGTCCCTTGCGGGATGAAGGCTGGATCGCTGCTGAACCGGTAGCTTTGACCGACATTCGCACTCAGGCTGAAATCGGGCAGGTCCACCACCCATTCCAGCCCATAAGTGACGCGCGTCGATCCGTCGAACCGGTCATAGCCCGGAAAACGATTGAGCGCGAACAGGTTCGAATCTTCAAGATCAACCGCGCGCGAATCTTCGTTAGGGACGAGTAGATTGGCAATTTCGGGCGATGCAACGAGCTGAACCCGGGGGGTCAACCGCTGGGAGCCGCCCAGCAAGGTTCCAACAAACGGCCATTTGATGTCCAGCGCCAGCGCAGCGATGCCGCGCGCCCGAAAGCCAGGATTGCCGCGATAGCTGACCACCGTGGTCGCGATCTGATCGGCCGAATTGTAAATGTCGCCGCGCGCATAGCCGGTGAGCGTGATTTCCTGGCCCAGCGGACTGATTCGCCGGAGTGTCCAGGTCGCGCTGGAAAAGGCGCGCTGGGTATCCTGTCCCGCTACGCGGCCAATGGCGAGCGTGTTGATTTGCCAGTCGAGTTGCCCGCCAAACAGATTGCGAAACCGCCGCCTATAGTCGAATTCAGGGAGCGCCACCGGCTGTAATCCCTGCCGGTCGCCGACGCGCAATGTCTGAACCGCCCAGGCGGTCAGCGAGAAATAGCTGTCCTGATCGATGCGTTCGATGCGCGCCGTACTGCGCAAAATGTCGTCGCGCGAAATGTCATAACGGCGCAGGAATGTGCGGTCGGTCGCTACCCGGAACGACGCGCTCGCGCTCCATCTCTCGTTGAACTGAAACCGGCCCGCGCCCTCGATATAGCCGCGAAACACATTGCGCGACGTGACGGGATTGACAAATCCGGTGTCGGTTCGGTCGCTGACCGTGCCGTAAGCACCAAGCCGATACGCGCCCCGCGTCGTCAGCGCGCTATACTCGGCCTGAAGCAGGGGGAGCACGTCCGAAAACACACGCGGCGTGATCTTCAGCCCGCGATTGGGTCCGATCGCGAAATAATAGGGCTGGGCGAATTCAAAGCCATTGGTGCGGGTATAGCGGATGTCGGGCGTTAACAGGCCGCTTTGCGTGCCATCGCCCACCGGGTTGGACAGCGCGGGCAGCGGCAGGCTGGCAAAGCCGAACACGCTGATTCGCGCGCCCTTGTAATAAATCCGCTGGCGGGTCGGGTTGTAAATCACGCTGACCGCCGTGATTTTCCACGATGGTTCCTTCGGGCAATTTTCCGAATCAGCCACCGCGCACGGGGTGTAAGCCGCGTTGTTGAGCGTCACGACACCCTGTGCGTCGCGGCTGCCGCTTTCGGCCGCCAACCGACCGCCACGATCGAGCACGACCAGCATGTTGCTGACCACGCCATCCTTGAGCGAATCGGTCAGTTCAACCGCGTCGCCATACGCCTGATCGCCGCCCGGATTGGTGACGACGATGTTGCCGCGCGCCACCACCTGACCTGTCTTGCGGTTCCAGATGATGCTGTCGGCGCGCAACCGTTCGCCCTCGCGATACATGCGCACATCACCGGAGGCGGTGATGATGTCGGTGTCGGTGTCATAGGTTAGTTCATCGGCGCTGAATTGAATCTGTTCCTCATCCTTGCTGGGCGCAGCGGGCTCTGCCGGGGTGAGCGGCGGCGGCGGCGGCGTTGCACGATCCTGAAGATCCTGCGCAACGGCAGGAAGCGCGGGACAGATTGCGAAGAGCAATGCGGCGGACCGGATCAGAAAATGCTGCCTCACGCCGACCATATTCCCTTTCGGACGGGTTGTGTCGTCCGTGTTGCGTCCTCATACACCGGTCTCGGGCGGTCGCAACGCCCCGATTTTTGACATAAAAGCTCGCGATGCCCCAATAAAGGTCCCGCGCGCTGACGACTCTCGGTTCGAACTCCCTTTTTGAGGTTAATGATGAAGATTGAATTTTCGCTTGCCCCTGCCGCCGATGTGACGGTGCTTGGCCTTCCGGTCGAAAAGGAGGGCCTTGAGCGCGCGAGGTTCGGCGCCATTGGCGTGGCCGGGCAGGGTCTGGCAATGGGCGCGGCGCATGCGGCGCGATTTGATGGGGAGGCGGGCGCGATCGTCGACCTGATGGTCCCGACCGACACCGGCGTTGCGCAATTGCTGCTCATCGGCACGGGCAGCGGCAGCGAGGTCGATTTCGAGCGGGCCGGCGGCGCGCTGACCGCGAAGCTGCTGACATCGGGGGCGACCGCCGTGACGGTGGATTTCGGCGCGCTCCCGACTCCGCCCGCCGCGCAGGCGATTGCGCGTTTCGCCGCAGCGGCGGCGTCGCGTGCCTGGCGGATCGACACCTACCGCACGCGCCTGCCCGAAAAGCAGAGACCGACGTTGACAACCCTCAACGTTGCGGGCGCGTCCGACGCTGCCGCCGCCGCCTGGGCCGCGCAAGAGGCGGTCGTGAACGGCCTCGCGCTGACCCGTACGCTGGTGGCCGAGCCGCCGAACGTCATGTATCCTGGCAGCTTTGTCGAGCGCGTGACCGCCGATCTTGCCGGGCTTGGGCTGGAGATTTCGGTGTTGGGCGAGGCAGAGATGGCCGAACTCGGCATGGGCGCGCTGCTCGGTGTATCGCAAGGGTCGGTGCGCGAGGGGCAATTGCTGGTCCTCAAGTGGAGCGGCAAGGGGCCGGGCGATCCCGACCTCGCGCTTGTGGGCAAGGGGGTGACGTTCGACACCGGCGGTATCTCGCTCAAGCCCGGACCGGGCATGGAAGATATGAAGTGGGACATGGGCGGTGCTGGCGCCGTCGCGGGCGCGATGAAAGCGCTCGCGCTGCGCAGGGCCAAAGCCAATGTCATCGGCGTGTGCGGGCTGGTCGAAAACATGCCTGATGGCAATGCGCAGCGCCCCGGCGACATCGTGACTTCGATGTCGGGGCAGACGATCGAAATCCTGAATACCGATGCCGAAGGGCGGCTGGTGCTGTGCGATGCGCTGACCTGGGTGCAGCAAAACCATCGGCCGCGCACGATCGTTGATCTGGCGACGCTGACCGGGGCAATGATTATCGCGCTGGGCAATGAACATGGCGGGATGTTCGCCAATGACGACAGCTTGGCCGATCAATTGCTGGCGGCGGGGCGGGCGAGCGGCGATTTGTTGTGGCGGTTCCCGCTGTCAGACGCCTATAACAAGCTGATCGATAGCCCGATTGCCGATATGAAGAATGTCGGCCCGCGCGGTGCCGGGTCGATCACGGCGGCGCAGTTTCTTCAGCGCTTCATCGACAAGGGCGTGCGCTGGGCGCATCTCGACATTGCAGGCATGGTCTGGGCCGACAAGCCGGGGGCGACCTTTGACAAGGGGGCGACCGGTTATGGCGTGCGGCTGCTTGACCGGTTTGTCGCCGACAATTTCGAGGGGTAGGGGCGCTGGCCGGTGCAAGTCGATTTCTATCATCTCACGCGCCAGCCCGTCACCCAAGTGGTGCCGAGGCTGGCCGAGCGGGTGGTCGCGAGCGGCCAGCGCTTGCTGATCGTCAGCAGCGATGCGGCACAGCGAAGCGCGCTTGACCAGCGGCTGTGGGATTATGCGGCCGACAGTTTTTTGCCGCATGCGCAAAGCGGGGAGGGCAATGACGCGGTGCAGCCGGTGCTGATCGCTCCTGTGCCCGCAGCGGGGAATGGCGCGCGCTGCATCCTGATCGCCGACGGACTGTGGCGGGACGAAGCGCTCGCATTCGACCGGGCATTCCACTTGTTCGATGAGGCGAGCATTCTGGCGGCGCGCGCGGCGTGGAAGGAACTCGGCGCGCACGCGGGGGTTGAGCGTCGCTATTGGAAACAGGGCGAGCGCGGCTGGGAACAGGCGGCGTAGCGGCGCCTGCTTGCGGACCCGTCAGCGCCTCGCTAAAGGCCGCGCCAGTTCTTCATCCACCTCCAAGCACAAGGGACGCACCAGTCATGGCCGCGACACGCACCTTCTCAATCATCAAGCCCGACGCCACCCGCCGCAACCTGACGGGTGCTGTTACCAAGATGCTGGAGGATGGCGGGCTGCGCGTGGTTGCGTCCAAGCGGATCCAGATGACGCGCGAACAGGCCGAAGGGTTTTACGCGGTCCACCGCGAGCGGCCATTTTTCAACGATCTCGTCGATTTCATGATCTCCGGCCCCGTTGTCGTCCAAGTGCTGGAGGGTGAGAACGCGATGCAGCGCAACCGCGACATCATGGGCGCGACCAACCCCGCCAATGCCGCCCCCGGCACCATCCGCAAAGAACTCGCCGAATCGATCGAGGCGAACACGGTTCACGGGTCCGACAGCGACGAAAATGCGGCGATCGAAATCGCTTATTTCTTCAAGCCCGAAGAAATCGTCGGCTGAGCGCCAAGAACGGCGCTAAACCCGGCGGCCGCTCAACAGCCGCCGGGGCGCGACCATTGCCCAACTTGCGGAGATCCGGTCGGCAACGCGGTCCCAATCGGGTTCCGCACTGTCGATCCGCATCCCTAGCCAGCCGCTTGGGCCGAGATAGGGCGGAACAAAATAGCGGTCGGGGTCCATCTCCACCAACATGCCCTGCTCCTCAAACCCGCTGGTTTTGAGGATCACCGCCGTCACCGCGCGGCCATGCACATTGTGCCAGAAATAGGCAAAGAACTTGCCGCCATTCTTGCCGATGTCGATGAAAAACCCCGGCGATCCGTGCGATAGCCGCTCCGCACCATGCGGGAGCGCAAGGCAAATGTCGCGCACCCGCGTCAGCGCCGGCTGTGCCGTCACCGGCGCACATATTCGCTGAGCAGGCGCGGATAGAGCCGGTGTTCGGCCACCAGCACGCGCATCGCCAGCGCCTCTGCGGTATCGCCCGGCAAGATCGGCACGACGGCTCGCCCGATGACTTCGCCCGCGTCCAGCGCTTCGGTGACGACATGCACCGAGCAGCCCGCCACCTTGTCGCCTGCATCAATTGCGCGGGCGTGCGTGTTCAGCCCCTTATATTTGGGCAGCAGTGATGGGTGGATATTGACGATCTGCCCAGCCCAGCGGGCCACGAAATCACCCGACAGGATGCGCATATAGCCCGCCAGTGCGACGAATTCGGTGCCCGCGTTGCGCAAGGCGGCGTCGATTGCCGCCTCATGCTCGGCCCTTGACGTGGCAGTGGCGGGGTGAGCGGCGGCATGGGTAAAGGTTGGCAGGCCATGATCGGCGGCCCAGGCGATGCCGGGGGCATCGGGCTTGTCGCTGGCGATCAGGGCAATTTCGAATGCGGCGGCGTCGGCCTGGGCGGCGGCCACCAGCGCCTGCATATTCGACCCGCGCCCCGACAGCAAAATGGCGACGCGGCGCTTAGCCATGGTGGGTGGCACGCCACGACGCGCGGGCCGACCAGCTATCGGCATCGCCCGACACGGTGCAGCCGCGCGGCCCGGCAACGATTGCGCCAATGGTGAATATCTGCTCGCCTGCGGTCGTCAGGCTTTGCGCCACGGCGTCCGCGTCATCCGGTGCCACAATGACGGCCATGCCGATGCCGCAGTTGAAAGTGCGCGCCATTTCGCCCGGTTCAATCGCGCCTTGCGCTTGCAGAAACGCCATCAGGCCGGGTTGCGGCCATCGGCTGGCGTCGACCATCGCATGGGCACCATCTGGCAGAACGCGGGGAATATTCTCCAGCAAGCCGCCCCCAGTGATATGCGCCATTCCCTTGATTCGCCCATCGCGCACCAGCGGCAGCAGCGAGGACACATAAATCCGCGTCGGTGCCATCAACGCATCGATCAACCGGACATCGCGATCGAACAGGGCCGGGCGCTCCATCCGCCAGCCCTTGTCCGCCGCCAGCCGCCGCACCAGCGAAAAGCCGTTCGAATGCACGCCCGATGACGCGAGGCCAAGAATGACATCGCCCGGCCCAATCGTGGCGCCGGTAATCACCCGGTCGCGCTCGACCGCGCCGACGCAAAACCCGGCGAGATCATAATCGCCCGGCGCATACATGCCCGGCATTTCCGCGGTCTCCCCCCCGATCAGCGCGCAGCCGGCGAGGCTACACCCTCGCGCGATCGAGGCGATGACGCGCTCGGCAATCGCTGCATCAAGTTTGGCCGAGGCGTAATAATCGAGGAAAAATAGCGGCTCTGCGCCCTGCACAATCAGGTCGTTGGCGCACATCGCGACCAGATCAATGCCAACCCCGTCATGGGCGTTATGCTCGATCGCGAGCTTCAGCTTGGTGCCGACGCCGTCATTGGCGGCCACCAGCAGCGGATCGGTGAACCCGGCCGCCTTCAAATCAAAAAAACCGCCAAATCCGCCAAGCTCGGCATCGGCGCCGGGCCGCCGTGTTGCCTTGGCCAGCGGAGCGATGGCGCGCACCAGCGCATTACCCGCCGCAATCGAAACACCAGCGTCGGCATAAGTATAGCCGGGGTGTCCGGCGGGCGGTTGGGTGGGAGTATCGCTCATCATGCCGGGGCCTAGCGATATCGCGCTTGGATTTCCACGATTGCTTCGCCAAAAGGAGCGCCAATGCGCATCCGATCATCCCTTGCCCTTACCCTGTCGCTGTGCGTGGCGGTATTGGCGCTCGCGCTGACACCCTTTGTCGGTGCGCCGCTCGTCGCGCAGGGTGGCGGCAATACCAGTTTTGAGGTCAGCGGCGTCGCGGTTGATGTGTCGGCTTCTTCGGCGGAGGTTGCGCGCCAGGCCGGATGGCGGCTGGCGCAGCGCAAGGGCTGGGTCATGCTGTCGCGGCGCATGGGGGCGGGCGGCGGCGGCTTGCCCGATGGCGTGCTCGACCAATTGGTATCGGGGATTGTGGTGGAGCGCGAACAGATCGGCCCGACGCGCTATATCGCGACGCTGGGCATCCGGTTTGACCGCGCGCGCGCGGCGTCGATCCTGGGCGTGTCGGCGGCGTTCACGCGCTCACCGCCGTTCCTTTTGCTGCCGATTGAATGGACGGGCGGTGCGCCGCTGGCGTTTGAACGCAAGAGCGCCTGGCTCGATGCCTGGGCGCGGTTTAATGCGGGCAACAGCACCATCGACTATGTTCGCCCGGCAGGGACCGGCCCCGATGCGCTGCTGCTGAACGCCGGGCAGATCAACCGGCCGGGCCGGGGGCAATGGCGCGCGACGCTGGCGCAATATGGCACATCGGACGTGCTGATGCCGATTGTGCATCTGGAACGGCAATGGCCCGGCGGCCCGATTATCGGGCGGTTTCAGGCACGCTACGGCCCCGACAATCGGCTGCTCGACAGTTTTGCGCTGCGGGTGTCGAATGCCGATGCGCTTGGGGTGTTGCTTGATGCAGGGGTAAAGCGGATTGACGCGGCCTATCAGGCGGCGCTGTCGGCCGGCGTGTTGCGGATCGACCCTGCACTGCTCGCGCGCGATCCGACGGCGGTGGAGGAAACAGCGCCGACCGACGACTCGCTCTTGCCCCCCGATGTCGTCGCCAGTGCAGAGGTGCCCGCCGTCGCCCTGACCGTACAGGTCGATACGCCGACCGCGGGCGCGTTCGATGCGTCGCAGGCAACGTTGCGAGGCATTCCCGGGGTGCGATCGGTTGCGATTACCAGCCTCGCGCTCGGCGGTATTTCGGTGTTGCGCGTCAGTTATGAGGGCGATGCCGCGACGTTGCGCGCCGCGCTTGAGGCGCGTGGCTGGGCGGTGATTTCGGGGAGTGGCGCTTTGCGCATCCAGCGGCGCGGGCCTAATTTGCCCCCGCCCGATGTGCCAGCGGACAATAGTATTACCGGATGACGCAATTGCCGCTCCCGCTGGCCTGGCCCGCTAGCCCGACCGCCGACGATTTCCTGATTTCCGTGTCCAACGCCGCCGCCGCTCAGCATCTGCGCCGCTGGGCCGCGTGGCCGGTGATGGCGACATTGCTGGTCGGGCCACGCAAATCGGGGCGCAGCACGCTCGCGCGGCTGTTCGCCGAGCAAAGCGGTGGCACCATCATCGACGATGCCGAGCGGGTGGCGGAAACCGGGATCTTCCATGCGTGGAACATAGCGCAAGCTGATCGGCGGCCGCTCGTGATCGTTACACAGGCACCGCCGCCCGACTGGCGAGTCGGCCTCGCCGATCTGCGTTCGCGGTTGGCCGCAACACCGATTGCGCGGATCGACCCGCCCGACGATGCGTTGATGGCGGCATTGCTGGAGCGCCAGTTCATGCGCCGTCACATCGACGCCCGCCCCAATGTGATTGCGTGGCTGGTCGCGCGGATCGAGCGCAGCCATATCGCGATCGAGCGCGCGGTCGACACGCTCGATGCAGCGACCCTGGCCACGCGCAAACGGCTGTCGATTATGCTGGCGCGCACCGCTATGACGTCCGCCGGGCTGATCCCGCCCCATGGCCCCGAATCAGGTGAGACCCGCGCATGAGCCGCCCAGCCGCCCCCGCCGACATTGACGATCCCGCGCTGTTCACGCCGGGCAGCGGCGCTGACCGCTTCTTTAACCGCGAGCTGAGCTGGCTCGGCTTTAACCGCCGCGTGCTGGAGGAAGCGTGCAACCCCGCCCATCCGTTGTTGGAGCGGTTGCGCTTCCTGGCGATTTCGGGCTCGAACCTCGACGAATTCTTCATGGTGC
>DHHS01000081.1:21687-27180 GCA_002403415.1 Sphingomonas sp. UBA4766
ACGAATTCTTCATGGTGCGCGTCGCGGGCCTCAAGGGGCAGCAGATGCAAGAGGCCGACCGGCTATCGGTTGACGGGCTGAATTCGAGCCAGCAACTTGCCGCGATCATCGCCGAGGCGGACGCGCTGGTCGAAAGCCAGCGCGTCGTGTGGCGGGCGTTGCGGGGGTTGCTTGCGGAAACCGGGATCACCGTGCTCAGCTCGCGCACGATTGACGAGGCCGTGACGGCGGAAGAGTTGGCTTGGCTGGAAACACATTTTCGCGAGCAGATTTTCCCGATCCTGACCCCGCAAGCGCTCGACCCGGCGCATCCGTTCCCGTTCATGCCGAACAAGGGACTGGCGGTGATGTTCGACCTGATACGCGAGGCCGATGGCGAGCCGGTGCGCGAGCTGGTGATGTTGCCAGCGCCCATGCCGCGCTTTGTGCGCCTGCCGGGGGAGGCGGCGCGCTATGTTGCGGTCGAATCGCTGGTCAAGCGGTTCTCCGCGCTGGTGTTTCCGGGATATCGCAAGGTCGGTGCGGCCGAATTTCGTGTGCTGCGCGACAGCGATATCGAAATTGAGGAAGAGGCGGAGGACCTGGTCCGTCACTTCGCCAATGCAATCAAGCGGCGGCGGCGCGGGCGCGTCATCCGGCTGGAACTGGAATCGGGGATGCCCGAAGTGTTGGGCGATGTGCTGCGCGGCGAGCTGGGCGGTGGCGATGCGTTTGTGACCGAAGGGGGCGCGTTTCTGGGCGTCGGCGCGCTGGAGGCGATTGTTGATGAGGATCGGCCCGACCTTAAGTTTCCTCCTTATTCGCCGCGCTTTCCCGAACGGATTCGCGAATATGGCGGCGATTGCTTTGCCGCGATCCGGGCGAAGGACATTGTCATTCACCACCCCTATGAGAGTTTCGATGTCGTGCTTGCTTTCCTGCGACAAGCAGCGAGCGACCCCGATGTCGTTGCGATCAAGCAGACGCTGTATCGTGCGGGCAAACAACCCGCCGTCATCAACGCGCTGATCGCCGCCGCTGAGGCTGGCAAGTCAGTGACCGCCGTTGTCGAATTGAAAGCGCGGTTTGACGAGGAGCAGAACATGCTCTGGGCGTCAGCGCTGGAGCGGGCGGGCGTGCAGGTGGTCTATGGCTTTATCGACTGGAAAACCCACGCCAAGATTTCGCTGGTCGTGCGCCGCGAAGGGACCGAGTACCGCACCTATTGCCACTTTGGCACCGGCAATTATCACCCGATTACCGCGCGGATTTACACCGATTTGAGCTTTTTTACCGCCGATCCGCGGATTGGGCGCGATGCCGCGCAAATGTTTAACTATGTCACCGGCTATGTCGAGCCGACCGACATGGAGTTGCTGAGCATGAGCCCGCGCAACCTGCGTGCGACGCTGGTTGAGCTGATCGACGCCGAAATCGCGCTTGCCCGTAGCGGCAAACCGGCGACGATCTGGGCGAAGATGAATTCGCTTGTCGACCCCGCGATCATCGAAAAACTCTATGAAGCCAATAATGCGGGCGTCGAAATCGATCTGGTCGTGCGCGGCATTTGCTGTCTGAAGCCCGGCGTTCCCGACATGAGCGAGCATATCCGCGTCAAGTCAGTGATCGGCCGGTTCCTGGAACACAGCCGCATCTGGGCGTTCGGCAATGGCCGGGTGCTGCCCAATGACGGCGCGAAGCTGTTCATTTCGTCCGCCGACTGGATGCCGCGCAATTTCGATCGCCGGGTAGAATATATGCTGCCGATCCTGAACCCGACGGTGCATGACCAAGTGCTTGACCAGGTTCTGGTCGCCAATCTCATCGACAATGAACAAAGTTGGGATTTGCAAAGCGACGGCAGCTATGTGCGCGCGTCGCCCGGTGATCGGCCGTTCAACCTGCACCGTTATTTCATGACCAATCCGTCGCTGTCGGGGCGTGGTGCGGCGCTTGCGCAGAGCGATGCCGTGCCAAAGTTATCGCTGCGGCGGCGCACCGCGCGTACGAACGGATAAGGGCTGGCATGGCCACCTTGTTTTTTCGCAAACCGCGCGCCGAGGCGGTGGACGCGCCCCGGTTGGGCATTATCGACATCGGCTCGAACTCGGTGCGGCTGGTCGTGTATCAGGGCCCGGCGCGGGTGCCGTCGGTATTGTTCAATGAAAAGGTGATGGCCGGGCTGGGGCGGGGGCTGGGCGCGACGGGTATGATCGACCCTGTCGCGATGACGGCGGCGCGCGCGGCACTTGCCCGATTTGCCGCCGTCGCGCGCGAAATGGAGGTGAGCACGCTGCGCACGGTCGCAACCGCTGCGGTGCGCGACGCCACCAATGGTGCCGAGCTGATGGATGCGGCGCGCGCGCTTGGCCTGAGCGTTGAGTTGCTCTCGGGTGAGCAGGAGGCGATGGCGGCGGGGCTGGGCGTCGTGTCCGCCATTCCCGATGCGAACGGCATTGTCGGCGATTTGGGCGGCGGCAGCCTGGAACTGGTGCGCGTGCAAGGCGGGGTGGTTGGCGCGCGCGCATCCTTTCCGCTTGGCGTGCTGCGGCTGGTGGCGATGAAGGCGGAAGGGCCGCGAAAATTCGACCGCGCGGTCGGCAAGCTGATTGCCGCTGCCGGGTGGAGCGGCGCGGGGGCCGGTTTACCGCTTTACCTTGTCGGCGGATCGTGGCGGGCGCTGGCGCGGCTCGACATGCATCAGCGCGGCTATCCGCTGCCGATCATCCACCATTATGAAATGCCGCCCGAAGCCGTCGCACGGCTGGGCCGCACGCTAAGCCATGTCGGCAAGGGGGCGTTGCGCGGCATCCCCAATTTGTCGTCGGCGCGGTTACCGACGTTGCGCGATGCCGGCGCGTTGCTCAGCGTGCTGCTACGCCATCTCGATGCGCGCACGACGATTACCTCTGCGTTCGGTTTGCGCGAGGGGCTGCTCTATCAGGCGCTCTCCGAGGATGCCCGCGCGCTCGACCCGCTGATTGAGGCCGCGCGGGATGAGGGGCGGCGGCTCGGCCGGTTTGCCGAACATGGCGATGTGCTCGACGGGTGGATCGCGCCGCTCTTTGCCAGCGACGATGCGGCGCAGGCACGGTTGCGCCATGCCGCATGCCTGCTCGCCGATGTCGGCTGGCGGGCCAACCCGGAGTTTCGGGCCGAGCGCGGCGTGGAGATTGCGCTCCATGGCAATTGGGTGGCGATTGACGCTGCGGGTCGCGCGCAAGTGGCGCAGGCGTTGTTTACGTCGCTTGGCGGTGGGCTGACGTCGCCCGATCCGATGCCCGCGCTTGCCGATGGGCTGGCGCTGCGTCAGTCAATGGCGTGGGGGCTGGCGATGCGGCTGGGCCAGCGCTTGTCGGGCGGGCTGGCGGGCCCCCTTCAGCGCAGTCGGATTGACGATGATGGGGGCGCGATCGTGCTGACGCTGAGCGGTGACGACCGCGCGCTTTACAGCGAAGCGGTCGAACGGCGGCACCGCGCGCTGGCGGCATTGCTGGGGCGTGGTGTCATGGTGCGGGGATAAGCGGGGCTCAATCTTCCTCACCCCGCGTCATTTGCAGCTTGCCGTCCTTCACCGCAAAGCCGAGCCGTCCCTCGACCAGCGCGAGCGCCTCATGGCCGAACTGCTCGTAACGCCACCCCTCCAGCATCGCCAGCCCCTCGCGCTGCCCGGCGGCCAGCGCCTCCAGCTCCTCGGTCCGCGCCAGCAATTTGGCGGCAACGTCGATATCGCGCGCGCGAATTTTGAGCAGCAGCTTGAGCAGATCGGCAACCAGCGCGCCCTCTTTGCCCAGCCCCGGCTTGCGGTCATCGCGCGGGGGCAGTTCGTCGGTGCGGAGCGGGCGGGCCTCCCCCAATGCCGTCATCAGCCGCGCGCCAATGTCATTTTGCGCCCATGTCGCCGACAGCCCGCGCACGCGCGCCAGATCGGCCTGTTTCTTGGGCGGATTGCCCGCCAGGTCGGCGAGCGTTTCATCCTTTGCAATGCGCCCACGCGGCAAATTTTTGTCCTGTGACTCCAACTCACGCCACCGCGCCAATGCCTTTAGCCGTCCCAGCACCTCGGGCTTGCGGCTGCCAATGCGCACCCGGCGCCATGCAGCATCGGGATCATTGCGGTAGTTTTCGGGGTCGGCGATCCGCTCCATTTCCTGATCGAGCCAGGCACCGCGCCCGGTCTTGCGCAGCCGCGCGAGCATTTTGGGGAAAATCACCGACAAATGCGTGACATCGCCAATCGCATACTCGATCTGGCGCGAGTCGAGCGGGCGGCGGCTCCAATCGGTAAAGCGCGCACCCTTGTCGACCGCAATGCCCAGATAGGTCTCGACCAGATTCTGGTAGCCGATCTGTTCCCCCATCCCGAGCGCCATCGCGGCGACTTGGGTGTCGAACAGCGGGTGGGGCGTCTTGCCGGTCAGGTTATAGACGATTTCAATGTCTTGGCCGCCGGCGTGAAATACTTTCAGCACGTCTTCATTGGCAGTCAGCAGGTCGAGCAACGGAGTAAGGTCGATGCCCGGCGCCATCGGGTCAATGGCGGCGGCTTCCTCACTATCGGCGATCTGGATCAGGCAAAGCTCGGGCCAATAGCTGTTTTCGCGCATGAATTCGGTATCGACACACACGAACGGCGCGGTGCCGAGCCGCGTGCACAAGTTGGCAAGTGCCGCAGAATCAGTGATGAGGTCATGGATATGCATGTGGTTCGGTAGCATTGCTTCATGGCGTCATCCACCCTTACCGCTACTCAATTGTCAGCGCATGCTTGACAAGTGCGGGGTGAAGCATTGTTAGGCCGCCATGCATATTTACCGCACGCACCACTGCGCCGCCCTGCGCGCCGATCATGTTGGCCAGCAAGTTCGCTTGTCCGGCTGGGTTCATAAAAAGCGCGATCACGGCGATCTTGTTTTTGTCGATTTGCGCGACCATTACGGGCTCACTCAGATCGTGACCGAAGTGGACGGCCCCGCCTTTGCGGTGATCGAGAAGCTGCGCCCCGAAAGCGTGGTGACGGTGACGGGCACAGTCGTGGCGCGCGCGGGGGAGGCGGTTAACCCCAATCTGCCCACCGGCGCGATCGAAATCCGTGCCGAAAGTGCCGTCATCCAATCCGCTGCTCAGGAATTGCCGATGCCGGTGGCGGGCGAAGCGGACTATCCCGAGGATATTCGCCTGCGTTACCGCTTCCTCGACCTGCGGCGCGAACGGCTCCACGCCAATGTCATGCTGCGCAGCCATGTGATTGCGTCGCTGCGCCAGCGGATGATCGCGCAAGGCTTTACCGAGTTCCAGACCCCGATCCTGACCGCGTCATCGCCGGAGGGTGCGCGTGATTATCTGGTGCCAAGCCGGGTCCACCCCGGCAAATTCTATGCGCTCCCGCAAGCGCCGCAGATGTTCAAGCAATTGCTGATGGTCGCAGGCTTTGACCGTTACTTCCAAATCGCGCCGTGTTTCCGCGATGAGGATGCGCGCGCCGACCGATCGCCGGGCGAATTCTACCAGCTC
>DHHS01000194.1:0-10619 GCA_002403415.1 Sphingomonas sp. UBA4766
CCGGCGCGGGTTCAGGCGGCGGCGGGGGCGAGTCCTCGGGCGGGCCAGCATCGGGGGCCTGCGATGGCGCGGGCGCCTCCACTGCCTTGGGTGCGCTTGATTGCAGGCCGATTTCCTCGACCAGCGACACATCGACGGCGGGCGGCGGCGGCACAGGCGGCGTCGCCCGCTCCAGCCCCCGCAGCGACAGCGCAGCCACCAGCGCGACATGGAGCAGCACCGCCAGCCCAAGCGCGATTCGGTCGCCCGTATCCAAAGCGGTGTCGATCACCCGCGCGCTCATCCGATCACTGCCCGTGCCACCGTGCGGTCATTGCCCCTGCGCGACCGTGACCAGCGCCACCTTGGTCAGTCCGGCGCGGCTCAACTCGCCCATCACCGCCACCACTTTGGCATAGGACAGCTCGCGGTCGGCGCGCAGATAGACTTGCGGCGGTTCCGCCCCCGATTTCGCGACCAACTGCGCCAGCGCATCGGGGAGCGTTGCGTCGCTCACCTCCACTTCATCGACAAACACCGTGCCGCGCGCGTCAATCGCGATCCGCACCGGCTTTGCCGGGTTGGCGAGCGGCCTCGCGCGGCTATCGGGGAGGTTAACGGGCACACCCGCGGTCATCAACGGCGCTGTCACCATGAAAATGATGAGCAGCACCAGCATCACATCGACCAGCGGGGTTACGTTGATCTCAGCCATAGGCGCGCGCCGCCCGCGAGCCGCTTGCGAAGGGAGGTTGACCGCCATCAGCGCCGCGCCACCGGCACTTCGAGCTGACGCGACAACGTGGTGTGGAAACTGTCGGCAAAACGGTTCAACCGCGCCTCGATCCGGTTAATTCGGTGGCTGAAACGGTTATAGGCAATCACCGCCGGAATCGCCGCAAATAACCCGATGGCGGTCGCAAACAGCGCCTCGGCAATTCCAGGCGCAACGACAGCGAGCGAGGTGCTCTGCGCCTGCGCAATCCCACTGAAACTGCGCATGATACCCCATACCGTCCCGAACAGCCCGACGAACGGCGCCACCGACCCCACGGTCGCAAGAATGTTGAGCCTGTCGGCCAGCGCATCGACTTCGCTGGCAACCGCCGCGCCCATGGACGTTGCGAGCCGTTCGCGCGTCCCCTCCCGGTCGATGGTGCCGCCGGTCGTCGAACGCCGCCACTCCGCCACGCCCGCTGCAAAGACGCGGGCGACCGGCAAATCATCCTCCCCGCGCAGCCGGTGAAAGGCGTCGATATCTTCGGCCTTGTTGAAATCGCGCTCAAAGGCGTTGCCGCGCTTGGCGACCCGGCCAAGCTTGATCGAGGCGGCGAGGATGATGCCCCATGTCCAGATGCTGGCGAGCAACAGCCCGACCATCACCACCTGCACCACAATATCCGCCTGCAAAAACAGCGCGACCGGCGACAATGAATTGGCATCGGTGTTGAGCGTAAAAGTCATGCGGCTCCCTTAAACTCACAAATCATCGTCATCAGCCCAGATCAATGGGCGAAAAGCACTAATCCACGCGGACGGTTGCCGCCTTGGCCGACCATCAGGCGCGACAAAGGCGGCGGTGACGTCCGCGTCCGCTAATATCGCCTCGGCGCGTATGACCTGCTGATGAATGACGCATGACGCCGCCCGCACCGCGATCAACCGGCTGGCAACCACCACCGCATCGTCAAGCCGGGCAGGCGCGCGGTAACGGATATGGAGATCGGTGACGGCATAGGCCCCTTCGCCCGCATCGTGCGCAGCGCGCTGATCGATACCCGCCAGCCGCAGCATGTCCGACCGCGCGCGCTCCATCCAGCGCAGATAGTTGGCATGATAGACGACGCCCGACAGGTCGGTATCCTCAAAATACACTCGCATCGCCAGTCGGTGCTCGCGCCCGACGAACCGGCCGCCCGCGGGCGCGTCGAGCTGCTGGTCGGAAAGGGACGCGGCCATTGTGGGCGGCTGTTAACCGACTATCGCGCGTATGAGAACCCCGACTGTGCTCGGGTGCTAGTCCGCAGCCTGGTCGAACAGTCCGTCCTGGGCGCCCGGCGGCGGGTTCAGCCCCAAATGCCGCCAGGCGAGACCGTTAAGGCATCGCCCTCGCGCGGTGCGCGCGATTAGGCCAAGCTGAATCAGATAGGGCTCAATCACTTCCTCAATCGTGTCGCGCGGCTCGCTCAGCCCCGCCGCCAGTGTTTCCACGCCCACGGGCCCGCCGCGATAAATGTCAGCAATCATCATCAAATACCGCCGGTCCATCGCGTCCAGCCCGAGCTGATCCACCTCCAGCCGGTTGAGTGCTGCGTCCGCCGCCCGCGCATCGACAATGGCGTGCCCGGCGGCATGGGCGAAATCGCGCACCCGGCGCAGCAACCGGCCCGCGATGCGCGGCGTGCCGCGTGCGCGTGCGGCCACTTCGGCGGCACCGTCAGGCGCGATCGCCAAGCCCAGCAACCCGGCAGCGCGCGTCACCACCCGCGTCAGCTCGGCCACGGTATAAAAATTCAACCGCACCGGAATCCCGAACCGATCGCGCAAGGGGGTGGTCAGCAGCCCCTGCCGCGTGGTCGCGCCGACGAGGGTGAAGCGCGGCAAATCAATCCGCACACTGCGCGCCGATGGCCCCTCGCCAATCATCAGGTCGAGCGCGCGGTCTTCCATCGCAGGGTACAGAATTTCCTCGACCTGCGGCTGGAGCCGGTGGATCTCGTCGATGAACAGGACGTCGCCATCCTCAAGATTGGTGAGGAGGGCGGCGAGATCGCCCGATTTGGCGATGACCGGGCCGCTGGTCGCGCGAAACCCCACCCCCATTTCGCGCGCGATAATCTGCGCAAGCGTCGTCTTGCCAAGGCCGGGAGGTCCGAAAAACAGCACATGGTCCAGCGCGTCCCCGCGCGCCCTGGCAGCGTCGATGAACACGCGCAGGTTTTCGCGCGCGCCCTGTTGCCCGACAAATTCGTCGAGCGATTTCGGTCGCAGCGCGGCGTCGACATCCTCGGGAACGCGGGCGGGGGAGAGAAGGCGGCCGTCAGTCATGATAAATGTCGACGCCAAATGATCATTTCGGCGCGCTCAGCGCGATGCGATTGCCTTCGCTGTCCTCGACTTCGGCAACGAAGCCGAACGCGCCGACATCCTTCTTGTCGTAAAGGATTTTTGCGCTGCGTGCCCGCGCGCGCTTCAGCACGGCATCGATCTCGGCGACGCGGAAATAGACGATCGGCCCGGTCTTGCCAGGCACGTAAACATCGCCCTTGACCAACGCCCCGCTCGCCCCCGCCGCCCCTTCCGTCGCCGGGAACAGCGCCATATCGTAGCCGTCGAGGGTCTGGCGTTCAAAGTCGAAGCCGAACAGATCGGCATAAAAGGCCATCGCCCGGTCCATGTCGGTCACCGGCAGCTCGACATAGGCGATCGGATTGGCGGGCATCGATTTTTCTCGCGCATGTGCCGGGGCCGTCGCCGCGCACAAAGCTATCGCCGCCAAGATTGCAAGCCCGATCCTCACTTCGCCGCCTTCTTGAGCGCCAGCCGCACCAGCGAGTCAAGCGTGGCTCCCTGCCCCAATTCTTCTTCGGCGGCGGCGACCGCGCTGCTCGCTTCCGCCGGGCGGAAACCGAGGTTTAGGAGCGCGGACACCGCATCGGCGCTTGCGCCCTTGGGCGCGGCCACCGCGCCGCCCGCAGTCGCCACGATTCCGCCGCCCGCGTCCTTCAGCTCGCGCACGATCCGCTCGGCAAGCTTGGGCCCGACCCCGTTCGCGCGCGCGACCATTGCCTTGTCCTGCGCGCCAATGGCACGGCTCAACTCCGCCGGGTCAAGCGTCGACAGGATCGCGAGCGCCACCCGCGCACCAACCCCCTGCACCCCGGTCAGTAACCGGAACCAGTCGCGTTCGGCCGCACTTGCAAACCCCGCCAGCCGGATAAAATCCTCCCCCACCAGCATTTCGGTGTGGAGCATCACCGCCTCCCCCACCGGGCCGATGCTGGCGAGTGTCTTGGCCGACGCGCCAACCAGATAGCCGACGCCGCCGACATCAATCACCGCGCTGTCGATGCCGGTCGAATGCAGCCGTCCTTTCAGATGCGCGATCATTGTCCTTTGCTAAGGCCCGCGCGCGCGCCTGTCACCTTACTTGTCGCTGGCCCGCGAAACGGGCAGGAATTGCCCCGGTGTCAAAATCAACAAGCAGGTGGATCAGGATGACGACCGATATCGACATTGCCCGCCGCGCCACGCTGCGCCCGATCGCCGATGTGGCCGCCAGCGCCGGGATTCCCGCCGCCGCGATTGAGTCCTATGGCCGCGCCAAGGCGAAGATCGACATCACTGCGCTACCCGCACCCGCAAAGCAGGGCAAGCTCATCCTCGTCACCGCGATCAACCCGACGCCAGCGGGCGAGGGCAAGACGACCACCTCGATCGGGCTCGCCGATGCGCTGAACCTGACCGGGCGGCGCGCTGTGCTGGCATTGCGCGAACCATCGCTGGGGCCGTGTTTTGGGACAAAAGGCGGGGCGACCGGCGGCGGCTATGCGCAAGTCGCGCCGATGGCCGACATCAACCTGCATTTCACGGGCGACTTTCACGCGATTACCGCCGCGCACAATCTGCTGGCCGCCATGATCGACAATCATGTCTATTGGGGCAATGCGCTCGACATCGACGTGCGGCGCGTGAGCTGGCGGCGGGTGCTCGACATGAATGACCGGGCGTTGCGCGACGTCACACAGTCGCTGGGCGGGGTGGCAAACGGGTACCCGCGCCAATCGGGATTTGACATCACCGTTGCCTCCGAGGTCATGGCGGTGCTGTGTCTGGCCAAAAACGTCGCCGATTTGCGCGCCCGGCTGGGGCGAATCATTGTCGCAGAAACGCGTGCCCGCCAGCCTGTCACAGCGCGCGATCTGAAGGCCGATGGCGCGATGGCGGTGCTGCTGGCGGATGCCATCAAGCCCAATCTAGTGCAAACTTTGGCGGGCAATCCAGCGATCATCCATGGCGGGCCATTTGCGAATATCGCCCATGGCTGCAACTCGGTCATCGCGACGCGCACCGCGCTGGGCCTCGCCGATTATGTTGTGACCGAAGCGGGGTTCGGCGCCGATCTTGGCGCGGAGAAGTTCTTCGACATCAAATGCCGTCAGGCCGGGCTGACCCCCGCTGCTGTGGTCATTGTGGCGACGGTGCGCGCACTCAAGATGAACGGCGGCGTCGCCAAGGCCGATCTAGGTGCAGCGGATGTGGCAGCAGTCACGCGCGGCGCGGCCAATCTTGTCCGCCATATCGAAAACATCGGGCAATTCGGCGTTCCGGCGGTCGTCGCCATCAACCATTTCGGCGGCGACAGCGATGCAGAGATCGCGGCAATCGAAGAAGCGTGCGCCGCGCGCGGCGTCCGCGCGATCCTGTGCCGCCACTGGGCAATGGGTGGCGCAGGGGCAACCGCGCTTGCCGACGCGGTCGCCGACCTCGCGGAAACCGGCGGCAAATTCGCGCCCCTCTATCCCGATGAAGCCTCGTTGCTCGACAAGATCCGCACCATCGCCACGCGCATTTACCGTGCCGCCGACATCGCCCCGACCCCGGCAGTGGCGGCGCAACTGGCGCGGTGGGAAGCGGCTGGCTTTGGCGATTTGCCCATCTGCATGGCCAAGACGCAATACAGCTTTTCCGCCGACCCCAGCCTGCTCGGCGCGCCTGTGGGGCATGTGGTGCCCATTCGCGAAGCGCGGCTGGCGGCAGGCGCCGGGTTTGTCGTCGCGATCTGCGGCGACCTGATGACGATGCCGGGCCTGCCCCGTGTTCCCGCCGCCGAGGCGATTGGCCTGGACAGCGCGGGGCAGGTGGAGGGGTTGTTCTGATGCGTCACTTGTCTGGCCTGGCGGCCCTTGCCCTCGCCGCCGCCGCCCCCGCGACAGAGCCGATCTATATGGGCGGCGATTTGTCTTATGCGAATGAAATGCGCGATTGTGGAGCGGTCTATCGCGCCGGAGGCAAACCGGTCGATCCGTTCGTGCTGATGAAGGCGCGCGGCGGCAATCTGGCGCGTATCCGCATCTGGAACGACCCCAAATGGACACGTTACAGCACGCTGGCCGATGTGAAACGCTCGATTGCGCGGGCACACAAGGCCGGGCTGCATGTGCTGCTCGATTTCCATTACTCCGACGATTGGGCCGACGGTGACAAACAAAACCCGCCTGCCGCCTGGGTTGGCCTGACCGACGCGGAGCAGGCGCAGGCGCTTCATGACTATACCCGGCACGTCCTCGACACGCTGGCGGCGGCAAAGCTGTGGCCCGAACTGGTGCAGGTCGGCAATGAGACCAACCCCGAACTGGCGGCGGGGCCAAAAAAGGCAATCAACTGGACACGCAACGCACTCCTCCTCAACGCCGGGCTGAAGGCGGTGCGCGAAGCGGCGCGCGCGGCGGGCAAGCCGGTGCAGTCCATGCTCCACATTGCCCAGCCCGAAAATGCGCAAGCCTGGTTTGCGGCGGCGGCCCACGCGGGCGTGACCGATTACGACATGGTCGGCCTCAGCTATTACCGCAAATGGTCGACGCAAAGTGTCAGCGGACTGGCCGCCGCCATCACCCGGCTGCGCGCAACCTACCAAAAGCCGGTGATGGTGGTGGAGACGGCCTATCCCTTCACACTCGACAATGCCGATGCGTCAGCCAATTTGCTCGGCGCGGATTCGCTCGATCCGGCTTATCCGGCAACACCTGCGGGGCAGCGTGCCTACATGATTGATTTGACCCGCGCGGTGTTTGCAGCAGGCGGCAATGGCGTCAATTACTGGGCGCCCGATTGGGTATCGACGCGCTGCGGCACCCGCTGGGGTCAGGGGTCGGGGTGGGAGAATGCAGCGTGGTTCGATTTCCACCACCGGCTCGAAGCGCTGCCGGTGATGGATTTTCTCGCCGAACGCCCCCAGCCCTGATTACACCGCCGCCAGTGCCTGATCGAAATCGGCGATCAGGTCGTCGGCATCCTCGACCCCGATCGAGATCCGAACCAGATTGTCGGTAATACCAAGCGCCTGCTTGCGCGCTTCGGGCACCGACAAATGGGTCATTCCGGCCGGGTGGCTGGCAAGCGTTTCGGTTCCGCCCAGCGACACAGCAAGCTTGGCGATCTTGAGTGCGTCGAGAAAGGCAAAACTCTCCGCCTCGCCACCTTTCAGGAACAGCGAGAAGGTGCTGCCCGCGCCGTCACAGTGGCGGCGGTAGATATCGGCCTGCCGTTCTTCGCCCGGTGTCGATTCGAGAAAGCCAAGATAGCCGACCCGCTCCACCTTTGGATGGCGGCGCAAGAATTCGCACACTTTCGCGGCATTTTCGCCCGCCCGGCTCATCCGCAGCTCCAGCGTTTCCAGACTGCGCAGCAGCATCCAGGCGGTGTTGGGGTCAGTGATCGTGCCGATGGTGTTGCGCATCAGCCGGATGGTGTTGATGTGCGCTTTCGACCCCAACACCCCGCCTGCCACCAAGTCCGAATGGCCGCCGGCATATTTGGTCAGGCTATAGACCACCAGATCGGCACCGTGCTTCAGCGGTTGATGCCACAAGGGCCCGAGGAAAGTGTTGTCGATCGCAATCGGCGGTTTTTCGTCGCTATTGGCCCAGATCGCGTCACGGCTGGCGGCCACTGCCTCCACGTCAACGAGCGCGTTGGTGGGGTTGGCAGGGCTTTCGAGATAGATCAGCGCGACGCGGCCCGTTGCCGCCTTGCTCAACACAGCGTCGATTTCCTCGCGCGTCGCGCCTGCCGGAAAGTCAAGGAAATGCACGCCAAACCGCCCCAGCACCCGCGCAATCAGCGTTTCGGTCGCAGCATAAAGAGGCCCCGAATGGACAATCGTATCCCCCGGCTTGACCATCGACAAGAACAAGGTCGCAATCGCCGACATGCCCGAGCTGAAGGTCAGCGCGTCCTCTGCCTCCTCCCAGATGCTCAGACGGTCCTCCAAAATCTCCTGATTCGGGCCGTTGAAGCGTGAATAGACCAGCCCTTCGGCGCCGCCAGGGCGCTTGCCGGTCACGCCCTCAAAATGCCGCTTGCCCGCAGCCGCATTAGGAAACACAAAAGTCGAAGTCAGGAAAATCGGCGGTTTCAGCGATCCTTCGGACAAGGTCGGGTCATAGCCATGCCCCATCATCAGCGTGGAGGGGCGCAAGCGCCGCCCACCAATCTGATCGATATCGGCTTTGGGGCGGCGGCGGGGCGGCACGCCGGTCAG
This sequence comes from Sphingomonas sp. UBA4766, assembly GCA_002403415.1. Lineage (GTDB taxonomy): Bacteria > Pseudomonadota > Alphaproteobacteria > Sphingomonadales > Sphingomonadaceae > Sphingomonas. The sequence continues at coordinate 8,243 of DHHS01000194.1, forward strand.
CGTCGCATCAGTGTCGTCGGTCATGGCAAGCACACTCCTTGAGGAGGGGATGACGCCTTCTAGCGAAGCGATGCCGGACGCGATAGCTCAGCCTAGGCCAATGAGCGAAATCTGGCGGCCATAATCAGGCTCGCCCCGGTGAGTGCTGCGGCGATAGCTGAAGTAATGGTCGCCCTGCGCATAGGTATCGTGCGCGATCAGTTCGATCCGCCCCACGCCTGCGCCCGCCAGCCGGGCCGCGACATAGGCCGCAAGGTCAAATTGATGATGCCCGACGCGGCCTGGCGCGAAAAATCGCTCATTGGCCGGGTCATGCTCCTGAAAGCGGCGCGCGAACCCGTCGTCAACTTCGTAACTCACCCGGCCGATGCACGGGCCAATCGCCGCCGCGATCCGCGATGCCTTTGCCCCCAGCGCGACCATCGCCGCCACGGTCTGGTCAGTCACACCGGCCAGCGCGCCCTTCCACCCGGCATGCGCCGCGCCAATCACCCCGGCTTCGGCATCGTGGAGCAGCACCGGTGCGCAATCCGCGGTCAGGATACCCAGCACCAGCCCCGGCCGGTCGGTCACCATCGCGTCGGCGCGAGGACGATCGGCAAAGTCGATCGGGCCGTTGACCGTAACAACATCGGGCGAATGAACCTGAAACACCGTCACCAGCGTGGCACCGGGCAGCACGGCGTCGACCGCCCGCGCACGATTTTCAGCAATCGCCGCCTCGCTGTCCTCCGATCCGGTCCCGACATTCAACTCGGCATGAAGCCCGTGCGATACGCCGCCGCGCCGCCCCAGAAAACCGTGCGGCACCGCACCCAGCGCCACGGCGCGCACGACGTCGATCGTCACAGCATCACCTGCATGATAAGGTCGCGATCCACCTGATTGCCAGTCGGGAAGGCATAATCGGCAATATGGATAAAACCTTGGCGGTCGTAAAACGCTTTGGCGCGGTGGTTTTCCTCCCACACGGTCAACACCAGCGCAGTCGCGCCCAGCGCACGCGCAGTGTCCATCGTCCAGCGCATCAACGCTTGCGCGACGCCGGTGCCATGCCAGGGCCGGTCCACATAAAGCTGGCTGAGCTGCATTGCGCCCGCCGCGATCACAGGATTATCGAGCCAGACAGGGCACAGATTGGCAAAACCCGCAATTGCATCGTCAGCGAGTGCAAGCTGGAACCGGTGCGCCGGATTGGCGAGGCTGGCGATCAGCCGCCCGTTCGGCCCGTATGCTTGAGCAAGGTAGAGCGCGATGTCGTCGGCACTTGCCGAATGGCCAAAGGTATCGAGCCAAATTCGCCTCGCAACCGAATCGAGGACGGGCCCATCGACAGGGGTGGCGAGCCGGTAGTCGATCATGCGGCGAATCCCGATGGGTTGGGCCAGCCGGGGGCGGTGAGCGCCAGCGCTTTGAACAATAGCCCCATTTGATCGTCCGCTACCAGCCGGTCACGGTCGTCGCGCACGGCATCGCCCAGCTTGGCCGCGCGCGCGTCGATACCGAGCGCGGTGAGGAAAGCGCCCTGCGAGACCGGGCCATGCGCTCGCGCACCTGCCCTCGCCGCCGCCGCGCCAAGCGTCGCAAAATCAACATGCGCGGTCAGATCCTGTTCGCCCGGTGCGTCGAACGGATTGGCAAAGGCGTGGCCGCGCACCGCTTGCAGCGTGTCGCCAATCGCGGGCCCTTCATAGCCATAGTCGATGGTCAGCATCGCGCCGCCCTGCGCCACCAGCCGCTCCGCCAGATCGCGCATGATCGCGACCGCCGCAGGCGATGTCTCGATCACCGACCCGGGGGCGGCGGCGGCCAGTTCCACAGGGATGATCGCGTCGGGCACCGCGCGCCCGGCGATGGGGAGGAACAACAGATCCTGACACGCCACCAGCCGCTCGTGCCAGCCCGCACCTCCACGCACGAGCTGCCGTATCGGAAGCGCGTCGAAAAACTCGTTCGCGATCACCAACAGCGCGCGGTCTGTGGGGAGTGTTGTCGTGTCGCCGTGCCAGACCGCTCCCGGCACGCGCTTCGCCTGCTCGCCGCGCAGCACCGGGCTGGTCTCGACAAAATGCACCGGCGGGGTGAGCCCTGCCCGCGCCATCACCCGCGTCGCATCCGCCGTCAACGTGCCGCGCCCCGGCCCCAGCTCGACATAAGCGACGGGCGGCGCCCCGGCACGCTGCCACAGGTCTGCTGCCCAGGCACCGATCAGCTCGCCGAACATCTGGCTGATTTCAGGCGCGGTGATGAAGTCTCCGCTCGCGCCCAGCGGATCGCGGGTGGCATAATAATGCGCGTTGGCGGCCGCCATGAACTGCGCAATCGGAATCGGTCCAGCCAGCGTAATCGCCCGCGCCAGCCGATCGGGCAACGCCCC
>DHHS01000194.1:10992-22033 GCA_002403415.1 Sphingomonas sp. UBA4766
CGGCGGCGCTTCGCGGTTGCTATCAGATAGGCACCGCCGACGATCATCGGCACGCACAACCACTGACCCATATGCAGCCCGGTCGACTCGATAAACGTGCCGCGAAACTGCGAATCGGGTTCGCGGAAAAATTCAACGATGAAGCGCGCAACGCCGTAGCCGCCGACGAAAATGCCGACGAGGCGGCCGGGCTCATAGCGCGACTTGGTCCGCCAGAACGCCCACCAGAGCACGGCGAACAGCACAATCCCCTCCAACCCCGCTTCATAAAGCTGACTGGGGTGGCGTGCGACATCGGCGCCGGTATTGGGAAAAATGATCGCCCAGGGAACATCGGTGGGTTTGCCCCACAATTCGCCGTTCACGAAATTGGCGAGGCGGCCGAAAAACAGCCCGAACGGCACCGTGCACGCGACATAATCATGCACGCGCAACCAACCGAGCTTGTGCGCGCGGGCAAACAGGATGAGGCCAATCGACGTGCCAATCGCGCCGCCGTGAAACGACATGCCGCCGTCCCACAGCCGCAGGATCCGGCCCGGCGACAACAGCATGTCGGGCGCATAGAAAAACACATAGCCCAACCGACCGCCAAGAATGACGCCCAAAGTCGCATAAAACACCAGGTCATCGGCATGGCGCCGCGCCATCGGCGCACCGGGCTGCGCAATCAGCCGCAACAGATACCACCAGCCGACTAGAATCCCGGTGATATAGGCAATCGAATACCATTTCAGGCTGAACCACCCGATCGTGACGATCGTTGGGTCAAGACCCAACGCTTCGAACCGGATATGAGCGGTGTCGGCAACGAGCGTGTGGATCAAGGCTTTTCCCCCGGCGTTCGCGCCTCCATAAGGGGCATTGCGCCGAAGACCAAGAGGGAGAGAATAATGCCAAGCGTGCTCGACCAACGGATTGATGCAGCCATTGCCGCCTTGACTGCGCCGGGCGGGCAAATGCCGCTGACCCACGTGACGCGCGACGGGATTGAGTATCCTGCCATCGCCGTCGCACCGCCGGCGCTGACTTATTATTTCGCCTATTTCTGCAACGAGCATGCGGACAAGACGTTTCTGGTCGCAGGCGACGAGCGGCTAACTTTTGCGCAGGTCCATGCCGCCGCCACCGACGTCGCGCGCGCATTGGTCGACGGCGCGGGTGTTGCGCGCGGTGACCGGGTGGGGATTGCGATGCGCAATTCGCCGTCCTGGATCGCGCTTTACATGGGTATTTTGATGGCGGGCGGGGTGGCGACGCTCCTCAATGGCTGGTGGCAGACCGCCGAGCTTGCCGATGCGATTGCCGAAGTTGACTGCAAGCTGGTGTTTGCCGACGCCCCGCGCGCTCAGCGGCTGGACGAGGCGACTGGCCTTGGCGCCGAGATTGTGCCGATCGACGACCGGCTGCCGCTGATCGAAGCGCTGCGCCCGCTGACCGCGCGCGGGGGATCGGCCGCAACTGCGCTGCCGATGCTGATGGGGGAGGACAATGCGACGATCCTGTTCACCAGCGGATCGACCGGCCAGTCCAAGGGCGCTTTGAGCGAACACCGCGCGATTACCCAGGCGGTGTTCAATTACCTCGCCAGCGCGCTGACCATGCTGGCGCTGGCGGGCGAGGACGGGACACCCGTGCCGACGCAGCACGCGACGCTGCTCAACGTGCCGCTGTTCCACGTCACCGCCGAAGTGCCGGTGTTCCTGCAAAGCTTTGCGATGGGGCGCAAGCTGGTGCTGATGCCGAAATGGGATGCAGAGGAAGCGATGCGGCTGATCGAAGCAGAGCGCGTGACTTATTTCGTCGGCGTCCCGCTCATGAGTTTTGAGATTTTGAAGCACCCCAACCGTGCCAAATACGACTTATCGAGCTGCGCCGATTATGCGGCGGGCGGCGCGCCGCGCCCAGTTGAACATGTCCGGCTGCTGGCCGAAGAAATGGGCGGGGCCAAGCCGCTGCTCGGCTATGGCCTGACTGAGACGAACGGCGTTGGCTGCGGCAATTTTCGCGAAAACTATCTCGCCAAGCCCAACTCAACGGGGCGCGCGTCGCCACCGCTCGTCGAAGTCGCGATCCTTGATGCCAAGGAGCAACCAGTCCCCAGCGGCGAACGCGGCGAAGTGGCGATCCGATCCATCTGTAACTTCAAGGAATATTACAATCGGCCAGAGGCAACCCGCGATGCCTTTACCGAGGACCGGTTTTTCCTGACCGGCGACATCGGCTATCTGGACGAGGACGGCTATCTGTTCATCGTCGACCGCAAAAAGGACATCATCATCCGCGGCGGCGAGAATATTTCATGCCAGGAAGTCGAAGCCGCGATTTATGAAAATCCCAACGTCGCCGAATGTGCGGTGTTCGGCTTGCCCGACGAACGGCTGGGCGAAGTGCCGGGGGCTGTCGTGCATGTCCGCGCAGGCGGCGTGCTCGATGTCGAGGCGCTATGCGAATTCCTGACCGCGCGGATTGCCGCGTTCAAAGTGCCGCGCGCGATCTGGTTTTCTGACGGACCGCTCCCCCGGCTGGGTACCGAGAAAATCGACAAAGTGTCGATCCGCACAGCTTACCGCGCGCGTTATGCCGAGGAAGCGCCCGCTGCGTGACGGACGTAGGTGAGCAGCCGGGACGTCGCGCGTGAAGCTGAACCGGCGGAGCTTGTTGATCGGCGGCGGAGCGGGCCTTGGCCTGCTGGTTGCCTGGGGGGTGTGGCCGCGCGCCTATGCCCCCAATCTGGCCGCCGCGCCGGGCGAGGCGATTTTCGGGGCCTGGCTCAAGATCGGAGCCGATGGTCATGTCGCGATCGCCGTCCCGCAAACCGAAACGGGTCAAGGCGCCTATACCGCGCTTGCCCAAATCCTGGCCGATGAACTCGGCGCGGACTGGCGCACCGTCTCGGTTGAGCCCGCGCCGCTCAACCCGCTCTATGCCAACCCGCTCGGCGCTGACGAGGTGTTGGAGGGGATGCTGACGGGCTGGCCGCCCGAGTTTCGCGCTGCCCACGCTGCGCGGACCACCTTGATGCTGACCGCCGGGTCAAGCTCGGTGCGCCGGTTCGAAACTGATTTGCGCCGTGCCGGGGCCGCTGCGCGCGTGCTGCTGTGCAAGGCTGCTGCAAAGCAGTGGGGCGTCGATTGGCAGGGGTGCATGACCCAGGACGGCTTTGTCGTCCATGGCAAGCGCCGGGCGCGCTTTGGTCCGCTGGCCGCCGATGCCGCAGGGCTCGACTTGCCCGATCCGCTTCCCCTTCGCACCGATGAGGCCGGACGGCTGAGCGGACAGTCGCTGCCCCGGCTCGACGTGCCCGCCAAGGTCGACGGGTCGGCAACCTTTGCCGGCGACATCCGCTTGCCCGACATGGTCTTTGCCGCGATCCGTCAGGCACCGCCAGGCGCGGGAGCACCGCAGCCCGTCGATCGCAGCCGCACCGCCACCATGCGCGGGCTGATCGACTTTGTAACCGGCGATCGCTGGATCGCTGCGGTCGCCAACACCTGGTGGAGCGCCGAACAAGCCCTAGCCACCGCCAACCCCCGCTTTGCCGGCGGTACCCCGTCGCTCTCGACCAAGCGGATCGGCGCAGCACTTCAGGCGGGACTGAACGGGCCGGGCGAGCGGATGGCGGCGCGCGGCGATTTGCGCACCGTGTTCAAGGGTGCTCGGGTGGTGACCGCCGACTACAGCGTCGGCCTGGCCGCCCACGCTTCGATGGAAACGATGACCGCGACCGCGCGGCTGGAGAGGGGGAGGCTGGAGCTATGGCTGCCAACGCTTGCGCCCGCCCGCGCGCGCGCGGCTGCCGCCGCCGCTATCGGCATCGGCGAGGACGCGGTGGTGATCCACATGATGCCGGCGGGCGGATCGTTCGGCGCCAATCTGGAGCATGAGGTCGCCGCACAGGCCGCCACTATCGCCGCGCAGATGAAGCGGCCCGTCCAGCTGGTGTGGTCGCGGCGCGAGGATTTGGCGCAGGACCGTTATCGCGCGCCCGCCGCCGCCCGGCTGACCGCGCGTGTCGGGCTGAACAGCAGCATCATGGGCTGGCTGGCGAAGATTGCCGCGCCCGCCACGGGCCGTGAAATCGCCGCACGGCTGTTTGAGCATGATGCTGCGGCACGCGCCGCACTGACCCTGCACGGCACGGGGGATCCCTATGCGGTGGCCGGCGCGCTCCCTTTTTACCGCTTCCCCAATTTTGCGATCGACCACCACCCGGTCGATATCGGCGTGCCCACCGGTCATTGGCGGTCCGGCGCGCACAGCTATACCGCGTTTTTCACTGAGTGCTTCCTCGACGAGCTCGCGCATGTCGCCAATGTCGAGCCTTTGTCTTTTCGGGTCGCCATCACCGGCGAGCCGCGACTGGTGCGATGCCTGTCAACGGCGGCAGCACTGGGCGGATGGGAAGGCGGCGTGCCCGGCAGTGGTCAGGGGATCGCTTGCCACTCCTTTCGCGGAAGTCACATCGCGGTGCTGGCCGAGGCGCATTTCGACGGCAACCGCCCACGCGTGGACCGGCTGGTGGCCGCCGTTGATTGCGGGCGCCAGATCAACCCCGACCTGATCCTTCAGCAGATCGAAGGGGGTTTGTTGTTCGGCATGGCTGCCGCCCTGGGCGCGACGACGGGCTTTGCGCGCGGCGAGGCAACCGCACGCCACCTCGGGCATCTGCGCTTGCCGCTGCTCGCCGACACGCCGGACATCACCGTCGAGCTGATCCGCAGCGAAGCCGCCCCCGGCGGGGTCAGCGAACTCGCGGTGCCGCCGGTGGCACCCGCCATCGCCAACGCGCTTCAGGCAGCAGCGGGCTTTCGCTTGCGCCACTTGCCGTTTACGGCGCCTGCATGACCCGCCCCGCCGATCATCCGTCCGTCAAGCCGCGCCGAATCGGGGTGATGCTGACCAACCTTGGCACACCCGACGCCCCAGACACGAAATCGGTCAAAAACTATTTGCGCGAATTCCTGTCCGACCGGCGGGTGGTGGAGCTGCCCGCGATCATCTGGCAGCCGGTGCTGCGCGGGATTATCCTCAACACCCGTCCCCAGAAATCGGCCGAAGCCTATCGCGCGGTGTGGAGCGAAGATGGATCGCCGCTTGCCGCCAATACCAAGCGACAGGCAGCGGCGCTAAAAAATGCATTTGGCGAGGACGTGATCGTCGAATGGGCGATGCGATACGGCAATCCGTCGATCGCATCCGCGCTGGGGAAACTGCGCGACGCCGGGTGCGACCGCATTTTGCTCGCGCCGCTCTACCCGCAATATTGCGCGGCGACGACGGCGACCGCCAATGACAAGGCGTTTGAGCTGCTCCGCGCGATGCGCTGGCAACCCGCTTTGCGCACACTGCCCCCCTATTATGACGACCCGGTCCATATTGAGGCCTTGCGCGCGTCGATTGCCGCAGGGCTGGCAGCGCTTGATTTTGAACCCGACGCGCTGGTCGTCAGTTTCCACGGCATGCCCGCGCGCACGCTTGCACTCGGCGATCCCTATCACTGCCAGTGTCAAAAGACGGCGCGGCTGCTCGGCGAAGCGCTGGGGCGACCGGTGACGGTGACGTTTCAGTCGCGCTTTGGCTCTGCCATCTGGCTGGAGCCTGCGACCGACACCACGCTGGAGGCGATGCCCGCGCAAGGCGTGAAGAAAGTCGTGGTCGTCGCCCCCGGCTTTTCCTCCGATTGTCTGGAAACGCTGGAAGAAATCGCGATTCGGGGGCGCGAACAATTTGAGGAAGCGGGCGGCACCCATTTTGCCTATCTGCCCTGCCTCAACGACACGCCGACCGGTATCGATATGTTGCGAACATTACTTGCGCGTGAGCTTGAAGGATGGCGCCGACCGAACTAGCCTGAGATGAACAAAATAATCAGGAGAGGCTTATGGCACGCGTTGCAATCGTTACCGGTGGCACCCGGGGTATTGGCGAGGCGATCAGCCTTGGCCTGCAGGCAGAAGGCGTTACCGTCGCCGCCAACTATGCCGGCAATGATGATCGCGCCCGCGCCTTTACCGAGCGCACCGGAATCAAGGCCTTCAAATGGGACGTCGCCGATTATGACGCTTGCCAGGCGGGTGCCGCCCAAGTCGCCGAGGAATTGGGGCCGGTTGATATTCTGGTCAACAATGCCGGAATTACCCGCGACGGCACCATCCTGAAGCTGACCTATCAGGCGTGGAAAGAAGTGATCGACACCAATCTTGGTGGGTGTTTCAACATGGCAAAGGCGGTGTTCCCCGGCATGCGCGAACGCAAATGGGGACGCATCGTCAATATCGGGTCGATCAACGGACAGGCCGGACAATATGGCCAGGTCAATTATGCCGCCGCCAAATCAGGCATTCATGGCTTTACCAAGGCGCTGGCGCAGGAAGGCGCAAAGTTCAACGTGACTGTGAACGCGATTGCGCCGGGCTATATCGATACCGACATGGTCGCCGCCGTCCCCGCCGATGTACTGGAAAAGATCGTTGCCAAAATCCCGGTCGGGCGGCTGGGCCAGGCCGAAGAAATTGCACGTGCGGTTGCGTTCCTATGCTGCGATGGTGGCGCGTTCATCACCGGGTCGACGCTAAGCATCAACGGCGGCCAGCATATGTATTGACGAGCGCGAGGCCCGACGCGATGGGGCGGGCTCCAATGGGGGAACCCGCCCCGCCCTCGATACACTAAGCGAGGGAAAGCTCAGCGGCGGCAGCCGTCCTTGGCAATCGCATTGCCCGCAAGCCCGCCGACCGCACCGCCTATGATCGTGCCAGTCGCACGGTTGCCGCGCCCGGCAATCCCGTTACCCAACAGCCCGCCGACAACCGCACCCAGCACCGTGCCGGTCGTCGCGTCACAGCGATTGCGGCGATAATTGGCGCGATAATCCCGACGATAATCGTCCCGATAGTCCTGCCGGTAGTCCTGACGATAATCCCGACGATAATCCCGACGATAATCACGGCGGTCGTCAAAGCGATCATCATAACCGCGATAGTCGTTGTTGTAATAACCGCCGTCATAATGTTGTGCGGCCACGGGCCCAGTTGCAACAAGCGCCGATGCCGACAGAGCAAGGGCGACACTGGCGATCGTGAACTTCTTGATCATTGCGATATCCACTTCATAATGTCGGACCAGGCACCATGCCCTCGTTCGATGATGTCGGTTTAGCTGAACGCAATTGATCGAAAGCTGAATGTGGCTGTTATCGTACGTTCAGCCAAGATGCGCCCTTCCCCACCGCGCGCTTACCACTATGAGCAGCGCATGCGCCTGTGGCTTTCGGCTTTGCTCCTTTACACTTTTGTTCCCGCTTGGAGCGGTGCCCCACGCGCACGCGAAGCTGATCCACGGATCGGCTTTTCGATCGAGCCTGTCGCGCTCTTCCCTGAGGCACCGCAGCGCAAGCGACTGAGTGCGCTGCGTTTTCTACGCGGCTATCGGCTGATTAGCGCGGATGCGAATTTTGGCGGATTTTCGGCGATGACGACCGACGGCGCGCGCTTCACGCTGTTGACCGACGGCGGGCAGGGTATCGGGTTTACGCTCAGCCACGCGGGCAAGTTGACCGATGGGCGCACCTTTCGCCTTCCCGCTGGTCCCGGTACTGGCTGGCAAAAGCGCGATCGCGATTCTGAAGCGATGACTATCGATCCGACGAGCGGGCGGCTGTGGGTGGCGTTTGAGCACAGCAACCAGATTTGGCGCTATGCCCCGGGCTTTTCGCGGGCAGAGGCGATGTCCGCGTCGCCGATGATGGCGCTCTGGGCCGACAATAGCGGTGCCGAATCGATGATGCGGTTACGCGATGGTCGCTTTGTCGTGCTCAACGAGGGTGAGTCGTGGCCGGGCCAGTCGGGCAGTGCGGGGCTCATCTTTGCAGGCGACCCGACCCGGGCCAAACAAGCGTCAGTGCGGTTCAGCTATCTGGCGCCAACGGGATTCGACCCCACCGATAGCGCTGAACTGCCCGATGGCCGGTGGATCATCGTCAACCGGCGATTCGATCTGCGCCACGGCTTTACCGCCTGCCTCACAATCGCCGACCCACGCGCGCTAAAGCCAGGTGGGACAGTGCGAGGGCGTGAAATTGCGCGCTTTTCTGCGCCCACGCTTCAAGACAATTTCGAGGGGATTGCCGTGGTGCGGCACAAGGGTGCCACGCATATCTGGCTGGCGAGCGATGATAACTCGCTTCGTCCATGGCAGCAAAGCTTGCTGCTTGAATTCCGGCTGGACGAAGCAAAGCCAAGTCCGCGGCGGATCACCAAGCCTTAGGCTGCGGGCTGAAGCTTCTTTTTGATCTGGCGCTTCAGGCGGCGCGCGCGCAACGACAGGTCATCGTCCGACGTCTTGACTAGCCAGTTGTCGAGCCCGCCAACATGTTCGACCGAGCGCAAGCCATTGGTCGACACGCGCAGCCGCACGCTGGTGCCCAGCGCGTCGGAGATCAGCGTAACATTCTGCAAATTCGGCAGAAAAGTCCGCTTGGTCTTGTTATTGGCGTGGGAAACATTGTGACCCACTTGCCGACCCTTGCCGGTCAGCTCGCAAATGCGCGACATCGCTATAATTCCTGAAAAGACGACAGCCTGGAAAGGGGGTGCCGATAGCTTGCGGATTGGCCCACGTCAACCTTTTTGGCCCACCGGGCGCTAGCAAACGCTCCGGCTGGCGCCGAGACGCCCAAGCGCGCATAACAACCGCGATGTTTCCCCTTCCCGATCCCATGCGTGACGCCTTTGCCGCCGCGATCGAGGCCGCCTATTCCGGCGAAGTGCCCGTGGGTGCCGTCATCACCCGCGATGGCAAAGTGATTGCGCGCGCGGCAAATGCGCCCCGGCGGCTAAGTGATCCGACCGCACATGCCGAAATTCTGGCGATTCGCACCGCGGCCCGCGTGCTTGACCGCGATCGGCTCGACGGGTGCGACCTTTGGGTCACGCTGGAGCCGTGCGCGATGTGTGCCGGGGCGATTGCCCACGCCCGCATCCGGCGGCTCTACTACGGCGCGGATGATCCGAAAGGTGGGGCGGTGACCCATGGCCCACGCTTTTTCGCACAGCCGACCTGCCACCATCGCCCGGAAATTTTCCCGCATATCGGCGAGCGCGAATCGGCCGATCTGCTCCGCAGTTTTTTCGCGGCACGCCGATAAGCCCGCGCCACGATTAAGGCCGAGGTTGTAGGATCGCACGAAACCGGGCAAAGAGCCGATCATACCATGCAAGCATTTCCCTGGATTGATGTCGCGATCATTTTCGCGCTGGTGCTCGTCAATGGTGTGTTCGCCATGTCGGAGCTGGCGATTGTATCGGCGCGGCGTGCCCGGCTGGAGGCGATGGCGCGTGCGCGGGTACGGGGGGCACAGGCCGCGCTCAATCTGGCCGCCGACCCCGGCAAGCTGTTGTCGACGATCCAGATCGGCATCACGCTGATCGGCATCGTCGCCGGAGCCTTTTCGGGGGCGAGTCTGGGCGGGCCGGTGGCCGAGCGGCTGGAGATGCTTGGCATCGGGCCGGTCTTTGCGGAAACGATCGCGCTCGCCATCGTGATCGGGCTGACCACCTATGCGTCGCTGGTGATTGGCGAGCTGGTGCCCAAACAACTCGCGCTGCGCAGTCCAGAGGCGATCGCTGTGGTGATTGCAGCGCCGATGGAATGGCTGTCGCGCGCGGCAGCACCGTTCGTATGGCTGCTCGGGTCATCGAGCGCGTTTATCTTTTGGCTGATGCGGCTGCGGCGCGACGGCGCCGACAATGTGACCGCCGAAGAACTCCACATGATCGTGGCCGAGGCCAGCAAATCGGGTGTGATTGAGGAGCATGAGCGTTCAATCATCTCGGGCGTCGTGCGGCTGGCCGACCGGCCCGTGCGCGAAGTGATGACCCCGCGCACGGCGGTTGAGTGGATCGACGCGACGCTTGATGAAGCGGGTATCCGCGTCGCGCTGATGGCCGCCAATCACAGCCGCTTGCCCGTCGCGCAAGGCTCAGTCGATGCCGTGATCGGCGTGGTGCAGGCGCGCGACATCGCGCTGGCGCTGATCCGGGGCGAACCGCTCAACCTGAGCGCGCTGATGCGCGAGGCGCCGGTCGTGCTCGACCAGATCGACGCGATGGACGCGCTCGACGCGCTGCGCACCGCCGAAGTGCCAATGGCGCTGATCCATGACGAATATGGCCATTTCGAAGGGATTGTGACGCCCGCCAATCTGCTGGCAGCGATTGCGGGTGAATTTGCGTCCGACACCGATCCCGATGTCGAGCCTTCGGTGGTCGAGCGCGAGGACGGGTCGCTGCTGGTCGCAGGCAATATGGCCGCCGACGCGCTCGCCGAGCGGCTGGGCATCTCGCTGCCCGAGGATCGCGATTTCGCGACCGTCGCGGGGTTGGCGCTTTCCGTGTTCCGCCACTTGCCGGGAGAGGGCGAGTATTTCACCGAACAAGGCTGGCGATTTGAAGTTGTCGATCTGGACGGACGACGGATCGACAAGCTGTTGGTCAGTCTGGTCACCCGCGAGGGCGGCAACGCGGCCTAATCCCCGCCCCCCTCAAGCGCGCGCCAACCGATATCGCGGCGGTAAAATCCGTCAGCATAGTCGATCCGCTCCACCGCTGCATAAGCCAAGTCGCGCGCCGCCCGCACATGGGCGCCCACCGCCGTTACCGCCAGCACCCGTCCGCCACGCGCGACCAGCGCGTCGCCGTCGAGCCCGGTCCCCGCCTGAAACACGACCGCGCCGTTGGCCTCGGCTGCGCCAATGCCGCCAATCGCCCCGCCGGTGATCGGCGTGGCCGGATACCCCCGCGCCGACACCACTACAGTCAGCGCGGCGGTAGCACCGAAGCGGGGCGGCGCCACGTCAGCCAACCGCCCTTGCGCCGCTGCTAGCATCAGGTCGAGCAAATCGCTCTCCAGCCGCATCATCAGCACCTGACATTCGGGATCGCCAAAGCGGGCGTTGTATTCGATCAACTGCGGCCCGTCCGCGGTCAGCATCAGCCCGGCATAGAGCACCCCGCTAAACGGCGTGCCCCGCGCCCGCATC
>DHHS01000194.1:22399-24064 GCA_002403415.1 Sphingomonas sp. UBA4766
AACACCCCCGCCGGGCTATAGGCGCCCATGCCGCCCGTATTGGCCCCCGTATCCCCCTCGCCGACGCGCTTGTGGTCCTGCGCGGATCCGAAGGGGACCATGGTGGTGCCATCGGTCAGGATGAACAGGCTGGCCTCCTCGCCCGCCAGAAACGCTTCGATCACCGCAGAGCCCGGCCCGGCAAAGATCGCGGCAAGCGCGGCCTCCGCCTCGGCTCGGGTGGCAGCCACCGTCACGCCCTTGCCAGCGGCCAGCCCATCGGCCTTGATAACCACCGGCAGGCCAAAGCCGTCGAGCGCGATCAATGCGTCGCCCAGCGTATTGACGCTCACAAAACGCGCGGTCGGGATGTGGGCGGCCGCGCACAGCCGCTTGGTAAAGCCCTTTGACCCTTCCAGCTGCGCCGCAGCCGCACTTGGCCCGAACACGTCGATGCCCGCCGCGCGCAAGCTATCAGCCAGCCCATCGACCAGCGGTGCTTCGGGGCCGATCACCACCAACGCAATGTCGTGCTCGCTGCAAAACCGCGCGACCGCTGCGTGATCGCCTGCATCAAGTGTCACGCAATTCGCATGGCGGGCTATCCCCGGATTGCCGGGTGCGGCATAAAGCCGCGACAGCCCCGCCGATTGCGCCAGCTTCCATGCCAGCGCATGTTCGCGGCCGCCCGATCCGATCAACAGGACGTTCATGACTTACCCTTCCTCCGATCCTTTCCCGGCCTCGCCCCGGCTGGTAGCCGAGACGCCGCCCGGCGACAACGCACCCCCGCTGAGCGTCTCGGCGCTTTCGCAAGCGCTCAAACGCATGGTGGAGGGCGAGTTTGGCCATGTCCGGCTGCGCGGCGAGATTTCGGGGTATAAGCGGGTGGCCTCCGGCCACGCCTATCTCGCGCTGAAGGATGACGGCGCTGTCATCGACGCGGTGATCTGGAAGGGGAGTTTTGGCGGTATTGCCTTTGCCCCGCAGGACGGGGTGGAAGTGATCGCGACCGGGCGGCTCACCACTTACCCGGGCCGGTCGAAATATCAGATCGTGATCGAGCGACTCGAGCTGGCCGGCGAAGGCGCGCTGATGGCCCTGCTCGAAAAGCTGAAGGCCAAGCTGGCGAGCGAGGGGTTGTTCGATGCCGCACGCAAACGACCGCTACCCTTCCTTCCGCACACGATCGGGATTGTGACCTCGCCGACGGGGGCGGTCATTCGCGACATCCTCCACCGATTGGCGGACCGATTCCCCAGCCATGTCGTGCTCTGGCCCGTCGCAGTGCAGGGCGAAGGGGCGGCCACCCAAATCGCGCGCGCGATTGCCGGGTTTGACGCGCTGCCCCCCGGTGGGACAGTCCCCCGGCCCGATCTGGTGATTGTCGCGCGCGGCGGGGGCTCGATCGAGGATCTATGGGCGTTCAACGAAGAATTGGTCGTGCGCGCGATTGCCGCTTGCTCGATTCCGGTGATCTCTGCGGTCGGGCATGAAACCGACACCAGCCTTGCCGATTATGCCGCCGATCGACGCGCGCCGACCCCCACGGCTGCTGCTGAATATGCGGTTCCGGTGCGCGCCGACTTGGCCGTAACGATCGCCAGCCACGCGGCGCGCGCTGATCGCGCGGTGCTGCGGCTGCGCGAACGGGCGGTCGAGCGGCTGGGCGCGCTCGCCCGGCTG
>DHHS01000090.1:0-9729 GCA_002403415.1 Sphingomonas sp. UBA4766
CAAAAACGAAGCCAAATAAGACCGCTAGATAAAATCGCCGACCGACAGGCTGAGCGGGTTATTATCAAGCTGGATCACATAGTCCTCACCCGCCTGGTACCCGGCAATGCCATTTGCATCGACGGCAAGGAAGGTCGTCCCGGCCAGATCGCCGGTCGTCGGCTTGAACAACGCCGCTTGCCCGATGCCCAGCCCGGCAAAGGCGGTTTGCAGATTGGCGTTCAGCGCCGCCGCGGACAATGCACCGCTCGTAATCGTCGCGCCAATTCCGGTCACCGTTCCAACCAGATCTATCTTGTCCGTGCCCGACAGGAAATCGGCAATCCGGTCATAAGTGGTGCCCGACGATTGCACCGCAGCATCATAGACAAACACATCAGCGCCACCATTGCCGCGCAGCACGTCCGCGCCATTGCCGCCGAAAATTCGGTCCGCCTGCGCGCCGCCTGTCAGAGTGTCGCCCACCGTGCCGCCAAAGAAGCGCAACAAACCATCAGTCTCGCCCGCACCATTCACCACAACCGGGGTTAACACCGACAGCGCAAAAATCGTCTGCGTCTGGCCAGCACCAACCAGCGAGTCGGCAATCGTGATATTGTAATTAGCCGGATCGCCGACCGGACCGCGCAGCAATACAATCACTTCGGTATTGCGGATCGCCGTGCCATCAAGCGTGATCGTATAATTGCCGTCGAGCGCGAACTGATCGTTGGTGCCCGCCCCGCCATCGACACGGTCAGTGGCCGGATTGAAGTTATTCGGCCCGAAGTAAATCCCGTCATTGCCCTGCCCGGTGACAACATTGTCGACACCCGCGCCTGCATAAACCGTAAAGCTGCCATCGGTTTCCGCCGCGCCATTGAAGGTCAGCGCATTGCCAGCGGCCAGGTTGGTGCCAAAAACGGTCAAATTCTGCGCGGCGCCCACATTGGCATCGACCGTCGTGATCGTGTAGCCAAAACCCGCACCGGGCAACACTACAAAAGCCTCCACCCCGATCAGTTGCGCCGCACCAAATGTGATGGCATTCAACCCGGTGTAATTGCCCGCAACCGCCACTTGATCATTGGTCCCGGCGCCGCCATCGACCCGGTCGGTCGCGTCCCAGGCCGCGCCAAAGGCAAAGCCGTCATTGCCACCCTCGCCCGACACAATGTCGGTACCGCCTGCGGTCAGTGTAAAGAGGTTATCGGCGCTGTTACCGGTGATGGTATCGTTCGCCGACCCGCCAATCACATTTTCAATGATGGTATTGAGCGCGATGCCAACATTGTCGGTCCAGGTCCAGGTATTGGCCTGATTCAGCTGACCCGCGATGAACGCGCCAAACCCTGGGTTGAACTGCGCCTGATAAAAGGCAGTTTGCTCGGCAACCGTCCACTGGGCAATGCTCGAATAAGCACCCGGCGTGAGGTCGACGATATTGTTCCGGCTGATCCCCGAAAGATCCCAGGTATCGGTGCCACCCGCGTCGTAAATCGCACGCACGGTCGCGTCCGCCGCGCTGAAAGTATAGGTTGTATTGCCCGAAGCCGTCGTCGTGTCCGCCCCGTAAAGCGCCTGGATGGCGGCGATATCGAGCACCAGCGGCGTTGAGGCAGACACCGCTGCGCGCGACGCGCTGATCTGGTTCATCGCGGGCGTCGAGAAAGTCACGACGCGCCCCGCCTCGGTATAGGACATGGCGGTAAAGCGCCCGGTTTCAAACGGGGCGGGGATCACCGTGCCCTCAAACGGATGCTTCAGCCCGAGCGTATGGCCGATTTCGTGGATCAGCGTCAGAAAATGACCGGTCCCTTGCGAAAAATCGGCACCCACCGAATTGGAATTGAACCAGATGTCACCAACGATCGATGTCGGCACCTGGCTGGTCGGCAGGAACGCATAGGCCGCCGTGTTCGCGTCCATATCAAAACTGGTAAAGGCAATCCGCAACTCGCCCCGCGACGTTGCATTGTCGGCGACTTCGGTAAAATTCGGCGCGATCAGCGCATCCCATAACGAAAGGGCAAGGCGGTATGCATTGCCCTGCGCTGCGTTCAGGATCGAATAATTGGTGCCGGGTTGCGTCCCTGGCCCGTAGTCCCCCCAGGTGCTGGCCGCGGTGGGGATCGAAAAGGTAAATTGCGCGGCCCCCAATTGGAAACCAGAATGCAGGCCATTGTTGATCTGCGTCTGCGTCAGCGTGACCCGCGTCATTGCCCTACTCCCCTCGATACTCACCCGATATGATCGATCGGCGATGCAAAGAGATATCATGCGGGGTCACCGGACAACAGTACCGGCTGGGCTTATGCTGAAAAAATAGAATGGATGGGGCGGCAGGATTCGAACCTGCGAATGGCGGCACCAAAAGCCGCTGCCTTACCGCTTGGCGACGCCCCAACGCGAGCGCGTGCCCCTAGACCAGCCGATCGCGCATGAAAAGCCCCCTATTAGTCCAGGGATCAATCAATCCGCACATGCCAGCCATAGGGATCGGCCGCTTCGCCCAATTGCAGCGCGACCAGCGCCGCCCGCAAGGCCGCTGTGACCGGACCCGGCTGACCATTACCGATCGCAAAGCGGGTTTCACCGACCGTCATTGCGCCAATCGGCGTGACGACCGCTGCCGTGCCGCAAGCAAACGCCTCCACCAGCCGCCCACGTGCGGCATCAGCCTGCGCCTGATCGATCGCATAGGCTTCCTCGCGCACCTCGCGCCCCGCATCGCGCGCCATGGTGAGAAGCGAATCGCGCGTAATGCCGGGTAGGATTGTCCCGCTGAGCGGCGGCGTCGCGATCGACCCGTCGTTGAATACAAAGAAAATGTTCATGCCGCCCAGTTCCTCGATCCATCGGTGCTCGACCGCATCGAGGAACAGCACCTGGTCATGGCCGCGCCGCGTCGCTTCTGCCTGCGCGATGAGGCTGGCCGCGTAATTGCCGCCGCATTTCGCCGCCCCGGTGCCGCCGGGTGCTGCACGGCTATAATCCTGCGAGACCCAGAGCGACACCGCCGGGGCATCGCCCTTGAAATAAGCACCGACCGACGACGCAATCACTGCGAAAAGATATTCTGACGAGGGCTTTACCCCCAAAAATACTTCGCTCGCGATCATGAACGGGCGCAGATAAAGCGCGCCGCCCACGACGGGCGGGATCCAGTCGCGCTCCGCCCGCACCAACGCGGTAACGGCATCAACGAACATGGCCTCGGGCAGCGGCACCATCGCCATGCGCTCAGCTGACGCGCGGAACCGCGCAGCATTGGCGGCGGGCCGGAACAGCGCAGTGCCGCCGTCCGGCGCGCGATAAGCTTTCATCCCCTCAAAAATTTCCTGCGCATAGTGCAGCACCGCAGTCGACGGATCGAACGACAGGCTCTGGCGCGGGCCGAGCACCGGATCATGCCACCCCGCGCCCTCGCGATAGCGGATCGTGACCATGTGATCGGTAAACACGCGGCCAAAGCCGGGATTGGCGATCCGCGCGGCCCGCTCGGCCGCTGTGGTCGGCGACGGGTGCGGTATGGTCGCCAAGGCAAGCGGGCTGGCGGAGCGCGGAGTATCAAGCATGGGGCCACCGGACTGTTTGGAAAGAATTGCAGACTTGACGCCTTAAGCGAACGGCCCATGTTCAGCAACATGGCTCAAAGCGCTGCCTCTGCCCTGTTTTTGCGCGAAGCCGAGGTGCGGCGCGGCATCGAGCTGCTGGCATTCGGGCATGGCGGGTTGCTGCGTGCAGGCGATGCGGCACTTGACGCCGAAGGGCTGGGTCGGGCGCATGCGCGCGCGCTCTATTTCATTGCGCGCCAGCCCGATGTGACGGTCACGCACCTGATCGGGCTGCTGGGCATCACCAAACAATCGCTGGGGCGCGTGCTGCGCGAACTGAGCGACCGCGCGCTTGTCGAAGCGCGGCCCGGCCAAACTGACCGGCGCCAGCGGCTGTTGCGGCTGACGCCGGCGGGCGCTGCGCTGGAGGCGGCGCTGTTTGAGCAGATGCGCAGTCGGCTGGCGGCTGCCTATGCCAGTGCGGGGCAGGACGCCGTCAGCGGGTTTTGGGCAGTGCTGGAAGGGCTGACCTCGCCCGAGCAAAGACGTCTGATGGCGACGCTGCGCTAAAGTCTGTATCAGTTATGCTGAAACAGTGGCGGTGGCGCTTCCGGGTGAGTGGAGCAAACTCTAACGCGCCGCCGCTGCCAATTCGGCATTGCGCGCCGTCGCCGCCGCCAGCGTATCCGTGATCAGGCGGACCAGCGCATCATCCGCATCGAGCACATCCAGCCCCTTGCGCGTCGATCCGCCTGGGCTGGCGACACGCTCCGCCAAGGCCGCAGGCTCCTCCTCCGCAGCCGCCGCCAGCGATGCCGCGCCCGCAACCGTTGCAAGCGCAAGCCGCGCGGCCTGATCGGCGGGAAGCCCAAGCGCCGCGCCCGCCCGGCTCATCGCGTCGACATAGCGATACAGAAACGCCGGACCGCTCCCGGCCAGTGCCGTCACCAGATCAAATTGCACGGGTCCAATCCATTCGACCAGCCCAAGCGGTGCCATGAGCTGCGCAACATCAGCGCGCACCGGGTCAGCCGCGCTATCCGAATGGAGTGCGACCACCCCCTGGCCAATGGCGACCGGCAAATTGGGCATGGCGCGCACGATCGCGCCGCCCGCAAAGCGCTGCGCGAGTGCGGCTTCCTCGACACCCGCCAGGATCGAGATCAGGCACCCCACCCCCGCCAAACGCGCGGCGTGGGCGGCGGCGGCCTCGTCAAGCTGTTGCGGCTTCATGCCCAGCATCACCGCATCAGGCAGCGGCCCCGGCGGGACGTCGCGCACCTGCGCCACCCCGGGCGGCAAGGCCCGGTCGCGGCGGTTGACCACCACAACCTCCTCAGGCGTCAGCGCCCCGCTGGCCAGCCAGCGCGCCAGCATGGCCCCAGCCATATTGCCGCAGCCGATCAGCCAGAGCCGCCGGATCACGCCTCGCCCTGAGTCTCGGTAAGCGCGGCGGCGAGTGCTTCCTTTGGCGTCTTGCCGCCCCACAGAACGAATTGGAACACGGGGTAAAAACGCTCGCACTCGTCAATCGCCGATTCGATGATGAGTTCGGCGGCGGCAAGCGACAAGGTGCCATCCTCGGCGCCATCGACCATCGCCGCGTGACGATAAAGCAAAATGCCGCTGGAGGACCACAGCTCGAAATGGCCAACCCATAATTGTTCGTTGATCAGCCCGATCGCCTCATACACCGCGGCACGGCGCTCATCAGTGACGCGAATGTCAGGAAAAGCAAGGAATTGCAGCACGCTGTCTTCTTCGCGCCACAATGCGCGCAGCTCATATTCGGTCCAACTGCCCTTGACCTTGGCGACCACCTCATCATCCTGCCGCTCATAGCTCCAGCCGTGCGCGGCATAATAATTTTCGAGCATGTCGATGGGCGCGGCATCGTCGCGGTCGTCGTCCACTTCGCTCAACATTCAGCTTTCAACCTTGTCGTGCCGTATAGGGCGAGGCGTGCCAAGCGGGGCCCGCACTCGCAAGATGGTGTGACGTCGTGACGCCAGAAATCTGTGGACAAGACGATCGACCAAGTCCGATCAGGATGGCTGATCGGTTGCGCCCACGCCCGCCGCTGTTTGCGCGCCGTCGAGCTTGTCGAGCCGCGCCCGCAGCGCGTCGGCTTCATCGCGAGCGGCCGCCGCCATCGCCTTGACGGCCTCAAATTCGTCGCGGCTGACAAAATCGAGCCCGCCGATCCAGTCGCGCATGCGCTCCCGCGCGCTGGCCTCTGCTTCGCGCCCCATGCCCGCCAGCGTGCCGGCCGCTCCGTTCAGCAGCTTGGCAAGGTCGTCGAAGAAGCGGTTTTCGGTCTGCATGATGTCACATCCTGTGGAGTCAATTGAGTATCTGGGTGCTGGATGCGCCGGGCACAAGCGCTTCTGCATTCGGATTGAGCACACCAATGCTGTATGTGAGGTAGCCGGCAAAGCAAATCCAGACGAGATAGGGCAGCATCAACGCGGCCGCCTCGCCGCGAATCCGGCCAAACAGCCCCGCGGTCGCGGCCGCCGCCGCGAACATTGCGACGATCAGGATCAGCGCAGCGTTGACCCTGTGCAGGCCAAAAAACAACGGCGTCCACGCCAGATTAAGTGCAAGCTGCACCGCAAACATCAGCAACGCGGGCATCCGCAGCGCCGATCCACGGGCATGGATTATCATCGCCAACGCGACACCGAGCAGGACGTATAAGATGCTCCACGCAATCGGAAACACCCAGTCGGGTGGCGTCAATTCCGGCTTGGCGAGCGCTGCATACCACGGATTGGCCGACCCCACCGCCACACTGCGCGCCGACAGAAACCCCAGCAACAGCACCATCGGCACGGTCACCATGGCCCAACGCAGCAACGCAAGCCGCAACTGGCCCTTTGATGCGATCTCACGCACGATTTCGAATCCCCATTTTGCCCCTGCCCTGACCCCGACCTACCAAGGGTTGCGGTGCCGCGCGAGTCCGTGTCGCGCGAAATCGCAGGCCCGAGCCCCTAATTTGCGGCCAATGGTGGCGCGGGGCGATACGCCGCGATCAGGAATTCGATATTGCCCTCCGGCCCGGTGATCGGGCTTGGCGTCACCCCCAGCACGGCCCATCTGCACCCGGTCAGCCAGGCCGCTACTTCGGCGCAGACGCGTGCATGGACCGCCGGATCGCGCACCACCCCGCCCTTGCCCACTTCATCGCGCCCTGCTTCAAACTGCGGCTTGATGAGGGCCAGCAGGCGCGCATTCGGTGCGGCAAACGTAAGCGGCACCTCAAGCACCTTCGCCAGGCCGATAAAGCTTGCGTCGCACACGATCAGGTCGATTGAGTCGTCAACATGGGCGGTCGTGAGGATGCGCGCGCTGGTTTGTTCATGCACGATGACGCGGGGGTCTTGACGCAGCTTCCACGCGAGCTGATTGGTGCCGCTGTCGATCGCATAGACACGGGCCGCCCCCCGGCTCAACAGCACGTCGGTAAAACCGCCAGTCGATGATCCGACATCCATCGCCACCGCGTCCGCTACGTCCCAGCCAAAATGGTCAAGCCCGTGCGCCAGCTTGACCCCCCCGCGCGAGACCCAGGGATGGTCGCGTCCGCGCACCTCGATCGCGGCGTCGGCCGGCACGGTCTGGCCGGGCTTTTCAACCTTGCGCGTGCCGATGAAAACGACGCCCGCCATCACCAGCGCCTGAGCGCGCGCGCGACTTTCCACATGGCCGCGGTCGACGAGCAATTGGTCAATCCGGATCTTGGGCATGATCGTCCCCTGCCCCGTCAGGCGACGTGAACTGCTAGCCGCAATCAGCGCAGCGCCCGCGCACTTCGATCACCGGGCGCTTGGGGGAAAAGCCCGCTGCGCTCGCCACCGACCGCACGTCCCGCGTAATCTTGTCATCATCGAGGTGGAGCGTCTGGCCACAGGCATCACACACCAAAAAAATGCAATCATGCAGGCAATCGGGGTGCGCGTTTGCGACATAGGCATTCGCGCTTTCCACGCGCCGCGCCAGGTTTGCGCCGACGAACAGGTCAAGAATACGATAAACGCTGTTGGGAGCAACCCGCCGTCCCTCCAACCGCGACACGGCGTCGGCAATGTCATAGGCAGACGCCGGCTTGTCAAAGCTGCTCAGCGCTTCAAAAATGCGGGCGCGCATGGCGGTCCATTGCTCGCCATGCCGTTCAAGCTGCGCTTGCGCGGCCATGGCAAGGTCGGTGCCCCGCGGTTCATGGTGGTGATGAGCGCTCACAACGCCGTGGTAAGCCTGTCCGCGCCGTTCGGCAAGGCGGGAAGGACTGCCCTAACGCGCGACACGCTGGTTAAGAGCATGCCCCGCCGCGAGCAGCGCCACCCCGATCAGGGTCCAGAATGTCTCGGCGCTGCCCTCATAGGGAACACCGTGCGGCAATTGCATGGCGCCCGCCATCATGCCCAGGCCCAGCGCGCCAACAGCCGCAGGCACCATCGCGCCATGCCGCAAAATCCCGCCGCCCAGCGCAACCACGCCCAGCATCAGGGCGACAACCAACCCGAATTCATGGATCGCCGGATGCAACAACAGCCCGCCCGCCGATGCCGCCAACGCGATCAGCACCGTGCTCGCCAGGCAATGCACCGCGCACAGCCCCGACAGGCCGATCGCCAGCCGATCGATATCAGCGGCAAATCCGAAACTGGGCAGCGTGAACGATCGCGAGAGGCGCAGGGACGATTCCATGATGGAGTTCCTTTGGCACGCCTCGTTGCAAGTTACAATATATCATCGTGCACTTTTTTTGCGAGGCCAGCGTGATGCGCACGCACGGCGCGCGGGCGTGCCCGAACCCGGCCCAAAGCCCTGGCGTGACGTGACCGCTGTGCTGCGCTATGGGACGCGCCATGTTAATGCAAACTCCAGCGATTTCGCGCGCCAAACCCCGGCATCTGATGATCTGGCTATTCGTGGTTGCGGCAATGATTGTCGCAATGGTGGTGATTGGCGGGATCACGCGGCTGACCGAATCAGGGCTGTCGATCACGCAGTGGAAACCCATCAGCGGCACCTTGCCGCCGCTGAGCGATGCCGATTGGGCGGCCGAGTTTGAGCGCTACAAACAAATTCCCGAATATAAGCAGCTTAACCGCGGCATGACGCTGGACGGGTTCAAGGCGATTTACTTCTGGGAATATGCCCACCGCTTGTTTGGCCGACTCATCGGGTTGGCGTTTGCGGTGCCGCTGCTGTGGTTTGCCGTGCGGCGCCAAATCCCGCGCGGATACGCCCCGCGCCTGATCGCGATTCTGGCGCTGGGCGGGTTGCAGGGGGCGATTGGGTGGTGGATGGTCGCCTCTGGCCTGTCGGTGCGCACCGATGTCAGCCATGTTCGGCTGGCGGTGCATCTGATGACCGCGCTGTTCCTGCTGTCAGGGATTGTGTGGACAGCACTTGACCTGCGTAGCCTACCGGATGCGCGGCCCGCCCGGTTGACGATGCTGTCGGGGATCGCGCTTGGGCTGTTGTTTGCGCAGATCATGTTCGGCGCGTTCACCGCCGGGCTTGATGCGGGCTATGCCTTTGCCAGTTGGCCGCTGATGGGCGATGCGTGGTTCCCAGCCGGCGTGCCGCTTGTCGAACCGCTCTGGCGCAACGCGGTCGATAACGCAGTGGTCATACAGTTCGTCCATCGCTGGCTGGCATTTGGGGTCGCAGCCGCGCTGGGCCTGGTCGGGTGGCGCGCCTGGCAGGTTGGCGCGCCGCGCGCCGCCATCGTGATTGCGCTGCTGCTCACCGTGCAAATCGGGCTGGGCATCGCGACCTTGCTGAGCGGTGTATGGCTACCCATCGCGGTCGGGCATCAGGCGAGCGCGGCACTGCTGTTGATCACGAGCACATGGACCGCGCATTTCCTCGGCCAGGATGTGGGGCGTCATGCCGCCGCGCGCTAGTGGAGCGCTGCTCTGCGCGATGCTGAGCGTTGCACCGGGCCCGGCGGTCGCACGGTTTTTACCGCCGGAGGGACAAGCGCTCCGCCAGGTCCTGATCGAGGAGCGCAGCGAACCCGGCCCGCCGCAACGTTTCACGACCGAGCGCGAGCTGGTGTTTGCGCGCACCGCCACGGGCTTTGCGGTGACGGTGACCGTCTTGCGCGCGGACCCCGACGCGGGCGATAGCGGGGCGATGTTCGCCGCCGCTATGGCGGGCCTGCGCGGCGAGCCGT
>DHHS01000090.1:10022-41882 GCA_002403415.1 Sphingomonas sp. UBA4766
CCTGCGCGGCGAGCCGATTGTGTTTCAGCTGGATGCCGAGGGTCGGCTGCTCGCGATTGACGATGAGGCCAAGGTCTGGATGCGGCTGCGCGGCGCCATTGCGGCCATGGCAGCGGATAGCTCGCACCCCGAGCCGCGTCGGCAGCAAATGTTGGCAACGCTGGTGACGACGCTGGAACGGTTGCCTCCCGACCAGCGGCGCGCGATCCTGGGGTCGATGATCGAACAGATTGTGGCAGGCCCGCTCGCCGATCGTCAGCCGGGAACCCGCGCGATCACCCGCCCCGCGCGCACGCCCGGCGGAACTGAGACGGTGCTGCGCGGCCACGAAGTGGTCAAGCCGGCCGCCGGTGCGCTTGTCATTG
This sequence comes from Sphingomonas sp. UBA4766, assembly GCA_002403415.1. GTDB lineage: Bacteria > Pseudomonadota > Alphaproteobacteria > Sphingomonadales > Sphingomonadaceae > Sphingomonas. Next base: position 10,388 of record DHHS01000090.1, read on the forward strand.
AGACCGACGCGCGCGGCAGGATTGCCGCCGCCACCACTCCCCACGTGACACCACCAGCCGAGATCGCGGTGTCGATCCGCCAGCGCGTCGACGCCGCACGCGGGCTGGTGCTCGAAAGTCGGACCGAACGCACGACCACCATTGGGACAGGCACCGCCGCGCGACGCGCGCGCAGTGTGGTCACACACCGCATCATCACTAAGGTATCCTAATACCTGTCAGCAAAGCCGCACAATGCGTTGACTTTTGACGTGCGTTCGCGCATTGCGCTCATCGCAACGCCGCCTCGGCTTCGGGGCGGCGCGTTTGTTTGTATCGAAACTTTTGTTTTTAACGAAAAGGTCTGGCTCCATGAAGGCGCTGATGAAGACCACCAAATCGGCCAAGCCGCATGAGGTGGAAAAGAAATGGCATATCGTTGATGCTGACGGGCTGGTCGTGGGCCGGGCCGCGACCATCATTGCCAATGTGCTACGCGGCAAGCACAAGACAAGCTTTACCCCACATGTCGATTGCGGTGACAATGTCATCGTTATCAACGCCGACAAGATCCGCTTCACGGGCAAGAAACTGGCCGACAAGGTCTATTACAAGCACACCGGTTATGCCGGCGGGATCAAGGGGATCACTGCGGGCAAGGTGCTGGAGGGGCGCTTCCCCGAGCGCGTGCTGGAAAAGGCCGTTGAGCGCATGATCCCGCGCGGGCCGCTCGGCCGCGATCAGATGCGCAACCTGCGCGTCTATGCTGGCCCTGAACATCCGCACGAAGCGCAAAACCCGCAAGTGCTCGACATCGCGGGCATGAACCGCAAGAATAAGGTGGGCAACTAATGTCCGATAATCGTCAGTCTCTTTCCGACCTCGCCGATCTCGCCAATCAACCGCGCGCCGCAGCACCCGTTGCGACTGCGACGCTGGGCGATGCGCTCGCAGCCAGCACCTCGGGCCCTGCGTCTGAACCCGCACCGCTACGCGAGGCCATTATCGACAAGCAGGGCCGCGCCTACGCGACCGGTCGCCGCAAGGATGCAGTGGCGCGCGTGTGGATCAAGCCCGGATCGGGCAAGATCACGATCAACGGCCGCGATCAGGAAGTTTATTTCGCGCGCCCGACGCTGCGCCTCGTCATCAACCAGCCGTTCGGCGTGGCCGAGCGCGAGGGGCAATATGACGTGATCTGCACCGTCAAGGGCGGCGGCCTGTCGGGTCAGGCCGGTGCGGTAAAGCACGGCATCAGCCAGGCGCTGACCCGCTATGAACCGGTGCTTCGCGCGCCGGTAAAGGCGGCAGGATTCCTGACCCGCGACAGCCGCACGGTCGAGCGCAAGAAATATGGCCGCGCAAAGGCCCGCCGCAGCTTCCAATTCTCGAAGCGTTAAGCGGACACCACCGATTTTTTTCTCGGGGCGGCTCAGCGATGGGCCGCCCTTTTCGCGCCCGCCGACGCGGCTGCGCGCCCTCCCCGCTACAGCCCTAAGAACGTAGCGGCGCGCGCGTGAAGTGAATTTTGCTTGGTCCCAATTCAGTGTATCGAAACCAAATCATTTGTCCGAATCGGCAAATGTGGTTCGGGGTCGGGATCGACCGGCCGGAATGGGTAGGAGCAGGAACACATGCACTCACAATCGTCGACGCGCATTGGCCGGATTGCCCTGGGCGTGGCCCTGTCGGTTTTTGCGCTGGCCGCGTGCTCGCAAAAACCGGCCGAAGAGGCTGAAACCGCACCGGCTGCTGAACCCGCAACCACGGCTACTGCGCCTGAGGCTGCTGCAAACACCGCTGCGCCTGCGGCTGCTGCCCCTGCGGCGGGCGCCGTGACGCCAGACAATGTCGACACGCTGTCGGGCGCGAAGTTCGCATCGTTCACCGGCGATGCCGCCAAGGGTGAAAAGGCGTTCATCGCGTGCAAAGTGTGCCACGCGCCGGACAAAAACATGATCGGTCCGATGCTGAAGGGCATTGTCGGCCGCGCTGCGGGCACGGTCGAGGGCTATACCTATTCGACCGCCAACAAGAATAGCGGCATCACCTGGACCCCGGAAAAGCTGTTCCAATATCTGGAAAAGCCGCAGCGGGTCGTCCCAGGCACCAAGATGACCTATCCCGGCATGACCGACCCGCAGCAGCGGGCCGACACCATCGCCTATCTTTCGACGCTGAAATAAGCCGCGAGCACAATCCAGAAAGGGGCGGGCCCGGCAACGGGCTCGCCCTTTGCATTGGACGCGGCCTGCGCCGCCTCAGCCAAACGGGCCGTTCAGTCGCACGATCACCAGATTGAGATAGCCGGTGAACGTCACCCAGCCGAGATAGGGCAAAAACATCAGCGCGGCCCCCGTCGACCAGCGCCAGCAATGCACCACCAGCGCCAGCGCCGACACCCAGAACAGGATCATTTCCACCTGCGCCCAGTCGGGGCGGTGAAGCCGATAGAACAACATGCTCCACATGATGTTCAGGAAACCCGATGTCGCGAACAACCCGATCAGCCAGTCGCCTTCGCGCGTCGGCATGGCACGCCAGCCATTGATGACGGCGACCGTCGTGATGGCATAAACCACCATCCACCCCACGCCGAACACATCATCGCGCGGGGCCCAGCGCGGCAGGGTCAATGTGTGATACCACGCATCGGGGAGCGCAATCGTCAGCCCCATGACCGCGACAATCGCCGCCACCATCCCGCCGACAACGATCGGGAACAGCCACAGATGGGGAAGCTGGCGTTGCGGTTTCAGCGCGCTAACCCCAACAGATGGCCCATGTCTTTGAAAAATATCCGTGCATGGGCCATGGGTTCGGCGCGGACCAGCTCCTTGTTCATATAGGCTTGCCAGGTCAGTTTCTGCACGTCGGGATCTTCGCACATTTTGACAAATCGCTCACGGCGCTTGTCGCTGCGATACCAGAAATGCTGCATGATGCCGAGCACCCAAAACACCCGGCCGTGCGCGCGCATGAACTGTTTGCGTGCCTGCGCCAGCGCCCTGGCATCGCGGGTGCGCAGGAAAGTGCCGACTGACTGCGCGGCGATGCGGCCGCACGCCATGGCGTAGTAGATCCCCTCGCCCGAGGCAGGTGCGACCACGCCCGCCGCATCGCCCGCCACCACGACATCGCGGCCATTGTCCCAGCGCTTCAGCGGCTTGAGCGGAATCGGCGCCCCTTCGCGGCGCAGCGTCTCGCACCCGGCAAGCCCACTTTGCAAGCGCAGCCGCGCGCATGATTCGCGCAAGCCAAAGCCCTTGTTCGCGCTGCCGACGCCAATGCTGGCCGTATCGCCATGCGGAAAGACCCAGCCGTAAAAGTCGGGGGAAATATCGCCCTGGTACACGACATCGCAGCGTTCCGGGCGGAAATCATAATGCACGGCGGGGGCTTTGACGACTTCGTGATAGGCGAACACAAATTTGGTGCGCGCGCCCTTGATCGCCTGCCGGGCAACGCCCGAGCGCGCGCCGTCGCAGCCAATTACCACGCGGGTGCGCACCCGCTGCGCTTCACGGCCACGCGCGGTGGTATAGACGATAACGGCCGTGCCGTCGGGGTCGCGGTCGATCCGCTCAAAGGTGCCGGTGCGCCGCTCCGCCCCGGCCAGCCCGGCGCGTGCGCGAAGCCATTCGTCGAATATGTCGCGATCGACCATGCCGACAAAGCCGTCCCCGACCGGCATTTCGACTTGTTTGGCGGACGGCGCGATCATCCGCGCCGCAGTTGCCTTGGCAACCAGCAAATGATCGGGAATGTCAAAGTCGCGGATCAGCCGAGGGGGAATGGCGCCGCCGCATGGCTTGATCCGACCCGCGCGATCGAGCAACAGCACATGGTGCCCCGCGCGCGCCAGATCGGTCGCCGCCGTCGCGCCCGATGGGCCGCCGCCCACCACCACAACGTCAAAGTCATAGCTCATGCCAAAGCCTCCCGCTGGCGCAGGATCGCGCCTCGTCCAACCCCGATTGCCAGCCACGCCGCGATCAGGAACAGCGCGCCTTCACCCGCAAACACCATCGCAAACGCCGCCTCGGTCTGACCGGTCAGCGCGCGCGCGACGTCCACGCCGATCGCGCCTGTGAGCCCGCCAGTGCCAAAGGCGATCGCTTGCGCGGCGCCCCAAACGCCCATGCGGATCCCCTCACGCTGCGGCCCGGCCGCGCCCGCCAGGCTCATCATCGCGCCGATGGCGGCGACCGCAAACACGCCATTGGCAAAGCCCAGCAGCCAGATATTGGCGGCCAGCGGCCACGCGGCGGCGTGTCCCACCTGCGTTGCCATCCCAAGCCCGGCCAGCGCCAGCGCCGACCCCAGGCACCCGCCGATGATCCAGCGGCGCAGCACGCGCGGCGCGCCCCCGCCAAACGCGCTGCCGCCGATCCCGACCAGGATCATGCCAAGCAGCACGCCGCTATGCTGCGTCCCCGACAATTGCGTCGATTGTCCCGGCGTCATGCCGAATACGAGCCCGGCAAACGGCTCCAAAATCAGGTCCTGCATCGAATAGGCCAGCATCGCGCAAAAAACAAAGGCGGTGAAATGCCGCGCCTCAGCCTCGCTCAACATTTCACGCAACGCGCTGCCAAAGGATTGCGCGGGCGGCGTCTGCGCAGCCTCGGCCACCCCCCGCCCCTCGATCCCGGCAATACCGACCAGCGCCACCAGCAACGCACCTCCCGCCACCCCGCCTGCCACCAGCGTCAGCCGCTCAAGCGAAAACGGGTCAATCAGCCGCCCGGCAATCGCGGCGGTAATGACAATGCCGACGATCATCATGATCCAGGTAATCGCAGCGGCCGCTGCGCGCCGTTCGGGCGCTACCCGCGTTGCCAGCAATGCGAGCAGCGATGTGCCCGCCGCGCCCACGCCCGCGCCGATAATCGCAAAGGCAATGATCGCGGTGACATAGCCCGCAAGGCTGCCCTGCCCCAGCCCCTCCAGCGCGCTGACCGCCAGCATCACCCCGCCCGCGAGCATCGCCATGCCAGCCACGATCCACGGCGTGCGCCGCCGCCCGCGATCAGACCCATGGCCCCATAGCGGGCGCGACAGCTGCACCGCATAATGCCACGCGACCAGCCCGGCGGGGACAGCCGCCGCCAGCGCATATTCGACCACCATGAGCCGGTTTAGCAGCGACGTCGCCAGCATCACGATCGCGCCGATTGCAAATTGGACCATGCCCAGCCGGACAATCCCGAACCAGCCCAGCGGCTTCGCCTGCGCGCTCATAGCGGCAGGACTCCCCCCAGCCCCAGCGCGGCGGCCAGCATGCCCAGCACCGACAGCGTTGTGCCGGTCGCGTTATACCAGGGTGTCTGCCCCACCGGATCGCGGATCAGCCGCGGCATCAGCGCAAGCTGCCCGCCGAGCAACCCCGCCACAATCATCGCTCCGCCAATATGCCCCAGTGCCAGCAACAGCGCGATCACCGCGATTTGGGGCACTACCATCGTCACACACGCAATCCGCACCGCGCGGTCAGTCCCCACCACCACTGGCAGCGAGCGGATGCCCATCGCCCGGTCGCCCTCAACCGCCTTGAAATCATTGAGCGTCATGATGCCATGCGCGCCAATGCTATAGAGAATCAGCACCGCGAGCACGGGCGGAGGCGGCAGCCCGCCCGCCATCACACTTGCGCCGGTAAACCAGGTTAGCCCTTCATAGCTGATAGCGACCAGCCCCGGGCCCCATAGCCCGCTCATCTTCGCGCGGAACGGCGGCGCACTATACGCCCAGGCGGCAGCCAGCGCGAGGCTGGTCGCGCCGAACACCCATGGCCCTGCAAGCATGGCCACCGCCAGCGACAGCGCCGAGCCCGCAATCGCGATCCACAAACCCCAATGCCCGCCGATCCGCCCCGACGGGATCGGCCGGTCGGGTTGGTTGATCGCATCGACATGGCGGTCGAACCAGTCGTTGATCGCCTGACTCGTCCCGCACACGAGCGGGCCGGTGAGCATGATGCCAAGCGCAATAAAGGGCAGATTTGGCCCCCATGCCGCACCCGACGACACGACACCGCACATGAACGCCCAGATCGGCGGGAACCAGGTGATCGGCTTTAACAGCGCCACCACATCGCGCAGACGCGGCGCGCGCGCGGGAACAGGCGTGGCGGTCGATCGGGCCATGGCAAAAGGCTATGCCCCGCGCCCCGGTCCGTCAACGGCGAATGTCACTTTTTTTGGACACTTGCGAGTGTTGCAATCCGGCGCAGTGTGTTAGTTGTCGTCACCCACCAGATTGCCCAGCCCGTGCCGGTGGAGCTTGGAATACAGGCTCTGACGGCTGACGCCCAGAATTTCGGCTGCCGACGCGCGATTGTCAGACGTATGCGACAAAGCAGCCTCGATGCACAACCGCTCGATCAAATCGGTCGATTCGCGCACAATCTCTTTCAGCGACATGCGCCCGACCAGTTCTGTCAATTGCTCGACCGAACGCGGTGATTGCTGGCCCGCAGCGGGCAAATCGCGCAGCCGTCGCCCGACCGAGCGGATCGTGAAACCATAGCATTCGCTGTCGCCCAAGGGCGCGGCAACCGCGCTCACCTCAATCTCCTCCTGCCCGCCATCGGCACCCCGCAGCACCGATGCGACATTGCGCACGGTGCCATGATCGCGCAACTGGCTGACAATCAGGTCGAGGTCGACGCCGGGTCGCCCAAGCCAGCTATCCAGCCGGTTCCCGCGCGCGCGTTCAAGCGACGGCAGCTGGGCCAGATCGACAAAGGCGGCATTAGCGGTCAGCACGGTCAGATTTTTGTCAATGAGCACAAACGCATCGGGCATTCGTTCGACAACGTCGACCCAGGGCAAGGCATGTGCACCGGCGCCATCGACACCCCCCGCCGGATCAAGCATCCGCACCAACAACATCGCCGTGCGCGCCTGACGAAACAGCCGCGCCGATAGCGCGACTTCGCCGCGCCCACCGCGAAGCGGCAATAGGACGGGGGCAACATCATCGGCTGCCTCCGCCGCGCCGAGATAAGCAACAAATGCCTCTCGCGCGGTGGGCTCCACAATCCCACTGACCGGCTGATCGGTCAGGCTGGCGGGCTTTGCACCCAACAAAAGGTGCGCGGCCGGATTTGCCTCGCGAATGCGCCGGGTGGCCGCATCGACGATCAGCACCGGCTCGGTCGCCATGTCGAACAACAATCGATAGCGCGCCTCAGCCTGACGCAGCCGCAGATAATCGCGCTCCAGCGATTGTTGCGCCTGAAGCAAGCGTTGCTGCAATACGGCGGCGTCGCGCATATCGCGACCAATCGCGATCAGACGACCGCCGCCCAGACCGATAGCAAGATAGCGGATCGGCACATCGGCACCATTGCCGGGGTGATTGACCTGTCGCCAGCGCGCCGGGCGCCCAGCAGCGGCGTCGGCGAGCATTTCGGAAATTTTCACACGGCTTTCGGGCGTGACATTGTCGATCCAAGCGCTGCCGACAGCGTCGGCAAAACCGTGCGCGGCTAGCCCTGCATCGGCAATGGCCACGTCAAGAACAACGCCCGCCTCGTCCAGCGCAAAGGCCACATCACCGACCGAGCCCAGCAACAGTGTGACAATAGATGCATCAACTTTTGCGGGTAAAGCACCGCGCCGGTCAAAGGTTTTTGGTTCAAAAGAGTTGACGTGCTTGTTCACGGGCGATCCGCTGCGCTCCTTCGCATGTCAAGAGTTACCCGCGCGCAGCTTCCCGGCGGGAAATCGCACTAACGAGCCTGCTCGCCACATTAACCGCCTCACGTGCGTCAGCGGCGGTCCCATCGGCCCCAACCTCTGCCGCTAGCATCGGCGTTTCGATGAAAATTCTGCCGCCGACCATCACCACCACCTGGGCATTGGCCGAAACCCCCCGGAGAGCCGCGATAAACGACGGGAGCGAGGCCATATGAGAAGTGCAGCCGATCGTCAATCCGATGAGATCGAACCAGTCCGCTGCCACTTTATCCAGCAGAATCGACCCCGTTGTCTCGCCCAGGCGATCAGTGAACCAGCCTTCACGCGCGAAAATTTCGTCAAGCACGACCGATCCGAAACTATGCTGATCGCCGGGGACCGGGCTGAACAGCGCGCGCCAGCCCTTGCCATAGGGCAAGGTGACGGGCACGCGCGCCGACAATTCATGCACGACTTCCTGAAGCCGCCACATGCCCATGGTGACATCTACGAAATCACACCGGTCCGATTCCCAATATTCCCCCAAAATCCGCGCGGTCGGCGCAAGCAAGTCAACCAGCAATGTGTCGATGCTGACCCCGCGTGCAATCAAACCCTCGGCATGATCGAGCAAATCGTCCGCCTCCGCCGACAGCGCCAGCGGCACAAATACCTCAAAATCGGCATCGGTTATCGACGCGCCGGGCGCGCCAGCAACCGCGAGCACGGGCCGCCGCGGCCGCGACGCGACCAGGCGGGGGGATAATCTCATGCTCAATCACCGCCGACAATGATCCTTCCGTTACGGGTAACGCAGCCTTGACCGCCCCACCCCACCAGCGCGCGTGGCGGCCCGCGCCGTTGCGACGATAAACCGATGCCAACTGCGCACGCCCGAATGCAAATAGCGACGCCATACCCGGCTCTCCCAGCCTGGCAACAGGGCAATATAGCCCGCGGCAGCAAATTATCATGTTTGACCGATCCGCCGTCGAGTCGAAATGCTACGCCCCATCGCGTCCAGTGGCAACCAGGAAATGGCAGGCTGTTCAAATTATCGTCCAACTTTATGGACGTCACTTTCTATTGACACTCTTACTGCGCCGGGCTTAGTCTTTTCCAACACAGGGTCCATCAAGGGCGGCGGCAAATGCAAGCGCGAACGGGATCGGCAAAGGACAGCAATCGGCGGGCAACCGCCGGGCTCTACCGGTCGGACGAACGGCGGCGCCGCGACGAAAGCGTTTGGACCATTGTGCAGGGCGTGCTCGCGCCGGTGCAGTTTGTGGCTTTCGGGATCAGCTTGGCACTGGTGCTGCGTTATCTGGCGACCGGCGACGGGGCGGCGATCGCGCTTGGCTCGGTCGTGGTCAAAACCGTCATTCTCTACGTCATTATGATTACCGGCTCGATCTGGGAAAAAGTGGTGTTCGGCAAATGGTTGTTCGCCGATGCCTTTTTCTGGGAAGACATGGTGTCGATGCTCGTGCTGGCGCTCCACACCGCCTATCTCGTGGCGCTGGGTTGGGGGTTGCTGGCGGCCGATGGACTGATGCTGCTCGCGCTCGCAGCTTATGCGACCTATGTCGTCAATGCAGCCCAGTTTGTGTGGAAGTTGCGCCTCGCCCGGCGTGAGGCTGGCGGGGAAGCTGGCAAGGGCAACCCGGCTCAGGCGCTGGCGGCATGAGCGTGATCGCGCTTCCCCCGACGCTGCGGCCCCAAGCGGTGCCGGGCACGGCGGCGGATTGTGTGCCGGTGCTGCGCGAACGCGGCCAGCGCGAGGTGTTTTGCGGCTTGACCGGCATTATCTGGCTTCACCGCAAATTGCAGGATGCGTTTTTCCTGGTCGTTGGCTCGCGCACCTGCGCGCATCTCCTGCAGTCGGCAGCGGGCGTGATGGTGTTTGCCGAGCCGCGCTTCGGCACCGCGATTATCGAGGAACGCGATCTCGCCGGCATGGCCGATTGTCATGACGAGCTTGACCGAGTGGTTGCCGAATTGCTGACGCGGCGGCCCGACATCAAAGTGCTGTTTCTGGTCGGATCCTGCCCGTCCGAAGTCATCAAGCTTGATCTGGCCAAGGCGGCGCAACGGCTGTCAATGCGGCATCATCCCGCTGTGCGGATCACCGCCTATTCGGGCAGCGGGATCGAGACGACCTTTACCGAAGGCGAGGATGCCTGCCTCGCCGCACTCGTCCCCCAGCTTCCCGATACGCCAATTGCTGCGCAACATAACGCGCAGCAATTGTTGGTCGTCGGCACGCTGCCCGACATTGTCGAGGATCAGTTCGCGCGGATTTTCAACCAGCTCGGCATTGGTCCGGTCGCGTTCCTGCCCGCCCGGCGATCGGATGATTTGCCCGCGATTGGCGCGAACACTCGCTATCTGCTCGCCCAGCCCTTCCTAGGTGATACCGCCCGTGCGTTGGAGGATCGGGGCACCGTGCGGCTTGATGCGCTGTTCCCGTTCGGCATTATCGGCACGACCGACTGGCTGCGCGCGGCCGCGACCGCGTTTGACATCGACCCGGCGCATTTCGACGCCGTCATCGCGCCGCTTCGTGAACGCGCCGCCCGTGCGATTGCCCCTGCCCGCGCGCAACTGGGCGGCAAGCGCGTGTTCTTCCTCCCCGACTCGCAGCTTGAAGTGCCGCTGGCGCGCTTTCTGGCGCAGGAACTCGGCATGATGCCGGTCGAGGTGGGCACCCCCTATCTCCACCGGCGCCACTTGGCACGCGAGCTGGACCTGTTGCCAGTCGAAACCGTCATCAGCGAGGGGCAGCATCTTGAACGCCAACTCGACCGGGTGCGTGCCGCCCGACCGGACCTCACGGTCTGCGGGCTCGGCCTTGCCAATCCATTGGAGGGCGAAGGGCTGACCACGAAATGGGCGATCGAACTCGTATTCTCGCCCATCCATGGCTTTGACCAGGCGGGTGATCTCGCCGAACTTTTCGCGCGACCGCTGCGGCGGCGCGATGTGTTGAGGGTCTGATGCAGCTGACCGTCTGGACCTATGAGGGGCCACCCCATGTCGGCGCGATGCGGATCGCCACCGCGATGGAGGGGGTGCATTATGTACTCCACGCACCGCAGGGGGATACATACGCCGACCTGCTGTTCACAATGATCGAGCGCTCGGCAAAGCGTCCGCCCGTCACCTACACCACCTTCCAGGCGCGCGACCTGGGCAAGGACACGGCAGAACTATTTCAGGCGGCCGCGCGCGATGCCTATGACCGCTTTGCCCCGCAAGCGATGATCGTTGGCGCGTCATGCACAGCCGAGCTGATACAGGATGATCCAGCGGGCATGGCAGAGGCGATGCGGCTCCCCTGCCCGGTAATTCCGCTCGAGCTGCCAAGCTATAGCCGCAAGGAAAATTGGGGCGCGGCGGAGACTTTTTACCAGATCGTCCGCACACTTGCCGACCGCGACGTGCGGCCGACCCCGCGCGACGGGCGGCGGCCGCTTGTCAATCTGCTCGGCCCGACCGCGCTTGGCTTTCGTCACCGCGACGATGTGATTGAGGTGACGCGGCTGCTGCAAACGCTCGACATCGACGTCAATCTGGTGGCACCACGCGGGGCAAGCCCGGCGGATATCGCAAGGATTGGCGCGGCCGATTTCAATATCTGCCTCTATCCCGAAATCGCGGATACCGCCGCACGCTGGCTCGAAAAAACCTTCGGACAAAAGGTCGTGCGCACCGTGCCGATCGGCCACGGCGCGACGCGCGATTTCATTGCGGAGGTCGCCGCCCTTGCCGGAATCGATGCCGGGGGGGATCCTGCGGCGGCGCTCGACACGTCGAACCTGCCCTGGTGGAGCCGGTCAGTCGATTCCACTTATCTGACGGCCAAGCGCGTGTTCATTTTTGGCGATGCAACCCATGCCATCGCCGCCGCACGCGTTGCGCAGGATGAGCTGGGCTTCACGGTCGTCGGCCTTGGTTGCTATAATCGCGAATTCGCCCGCGACCTGCGCGACGCCGCCAAGCGTTACGGAGTCGAGCCGCTCATCACCGACGATTACCTCGCGGTCGAACAGGCCATTCAGGCACTGCAACCCGAACTCGTGCTTGGCACGCAGATGGAGCGCCACATCGCCAAGCGGCTGCGCATCCCGTGCGCGGTGATCTCGGCGCCGGTGCATGTGCAGGATTTCCCGGCGCGATACTCCCCGCAAATGGGGTTTGAGGGTGCCAATGTCCTGTTCGACAGCTGGGTCCACCCGCTGGTGATGGGGCTGGAGGAGCATTTGCTCACGATGTTCCGCGATGATTTTGAGTTTTCCGACTCGGCCGGTGCCAGCCATTTGGGCCATGGCGCCGCCCCGTCGGCTGAGGCCTGCTCCCCCGCCCCGGCCTCAGCCGCCCACGCTCGCGATGATCAAGCTGGCGCTCCTGCTGGCGCGGTCATCGCGAGCGGCTGGACCGCCGACGCCGAACGCGAACTGATGAAGATCCCGTTTTTCGTACGGGGCAAGGCCCGGCGCAACACCGAAAAATTCGCAGCCGATTCAGGGGTTACCCTCATCACCATCGACACGCTCTATGAGGCAAAGGCCCATTATGCGCGGTGAGGCCCCCACATTGGCGCCCGTGCCCGTCCGCGTCGTTGTCATCACGCTCGACAATCACTTGTCGGGGGCGTTCGAACGCGCGCAGCAGCAGTTCGACGCGAACGCCAGCGGCGTGTCGATCGGCTTTCACGCCGCCGCCGACTGGGACGCACATCCTGCGACGCTCGCCGCCGCGATCGCCGATATCGGGCGCGCCGACATCGTCCTGTGCACGATGTTGTTCCTTGAGGATCACATCCGCGCCGTGTTGCCAGCGCTCGAGGCGCGGCGGGAGGCGTGCGACGCTCTCGTTGGGCTGATGTCGGCCGGCGAGATTGTGCGCCTGACCCGCATGGGCGATTACCGAATGGACCGGCCCGCGCGCGGGCCGCTGGCGCTGCTCAAGAAACTACGCGGATCGGGCAAGCCGGGGACCAATTCGGGCGCTGGGCAGATGAAAATGCTGCGCCGTCTGCCCAAATTGCTGCGCTTCATTCCCGGCACAGCGCAGGATGTGCGCGCCTATTTCCTGACGCTGCAATATTGGCTGGCGGGATCAGACGACAATGTCGTCGACATGATCCGCGCGCTGATCGACCGTTATGCCGGTGGCGAGCGGCGGGCCTTGCGCGGCACGATGAAAGCGATGCCCCCGCGCGATTATCCCGAAGTCGGCGTCTATCACCCGCGCATGGCGGCCCGGATTTCGGCGCGGCTGAGCGATTTGCCGCCCAGCCGGGGGACGCGCGGCACGGTGGGGCTGCTGATGCTGCGCTCTTATGTGCTCGCCAAGGACGCCGCGCATTATGACGGCGTAATCGCCGCGATGGAGGCACGCGGGCTGAACGTGATCCCCGCCTTTGCCGGGGGGCTGGACGGACGCCCGGCAATCGAGGCGCTGTTTATGAAGGATGGGCGCGCCACCGTCGATGCGGTGGTCAACCTGACCGGTTTCAGTCTGGTCGGCGGCCCGGCCTATAACGACACCGCCGCTGCCGAAGCAGTGCTGGCGCGCCTCGACCGGCCCTACCTCGCCGCGCATCCGGTCGAGTTTCAGACGCTCCAGGGCTGGGCCGCGAATGCGCAAGGGTTGCTGCCACTCGAATCGACGATGATGATCGCAATTCCGGAGCTCGACGGCGGCACGGTGCCGATGGTGTTTGGCGGTCGCGGCGATGGCTCGGACACGCCGTGTGCGGGCTGTGCGCGCGGCTGCACCTTTGCAGCAGCAAACGGTGTGCGCGCGATGGAAAGCTGCGCCGAGCGGGCAGAGATGCTCGCGGGGCGCGTAGCCAAACTGATCGAGCTGCGCCGCGCGCGCGAGGCCGAACGGCGGATCGCGATTGTCCTGTTCAATTTCCCGCCCAATGCCGGCGCGGCGGGCACGGCGCAGTTCCTGTCGGTATTCGAATCGCTTCATGCGACGCTGACCCGGCTGGAGGCAGAGGGCTATGCGGTTGACGTGCCCGCCAGCGTGGATGCGCTGCGCGATGCGCTGCTCATCGGCAATGCCGCGCAGCACGGCGCGGACGCCAATGTCCACACCCGGATCAGCGCCGACGCGATTGTCGCGCGCGAGCCGCATCTCGCGGAGATTGAGGCAAGCTGGGGCCCCGCGCCGGGCAAGCTGCAATCGGATGGCGCGTCAGTTCAGGTGCTTGGCGCGCAGTTCGGCAATGTCTTTGTCGGGATTCAGCCCGCGATCGGGATTGAGGGCGATCCGATGCGGCTGCTGTTTGCGGGCCGCTTTGCGCCGAGCCATGCCTTTGCCGCCTTTTACCGCTGGCTGCGCGAGGATTTCCGCGCCCACGCCGTGCTGCATTTCGGCACCCATGGCAGCCTTGAATTCATGCCCGGCAAGCAGACCGGGATGACCGCGCAGTGCTGGCCCGACCGGCTGATCGGCGATCTGCCCAATATCTATCTCTATGCCGCCAACAACCCGTCAGAAGGGGTGCTGGCAAAGCGGCGTTCGGGGGCAACGCTCGTCAGCTATCTCACGCCCTCGCTAACCCGGTCGGGAGTTTACAAGGGGCTTGCCGATCTCAAGGCCTCGGTCGAGCGTTGGCGCGCCAGCCCCGCCGATAGCGCCGAAAGCGAAATGCTCGCCGCGCTGATCGCAACCCAGGCCGAAGCGCTCGATCTCGATGGCGGCGATGTGGCAGCACTCGCGGCGCGGCTCTATGAGATTGAGCGTGAACTTATCCCGCAAGGGCTGCACGTTGCCGGGCAGCCTGCGAGCCGGGCCGAGCGGATCGACATGGTGCTCGCGTCGGCGCAGAGCCGGGGCGAGGCGCTGTCGGCTGACGATGCAGCAGCGCTGGTCGACGGGACATTGCGGATCGACACACCGCTGTTGAAGGAGCTGGCCGCGCTCAGCACCGCGCTGGCCAGCAATGCCGAGCTTGACGGCATCGTCGCCGCGCTCGACGGGCGCTATATCCGCTCCGTGGCTGGCGGCGATGTGCTGCGTAATCCTGAAATCCTCCCCACCGGGCGCAACATCCACGGCTTTGACCCGTTCCGCCTGCCCAGCGCCTATGCGATGCGGGACGGGGCAGCACAGGCGCAGCGGCTCATCGACCGCGCGATCGCCGATGCCGGGCAGCCGCCCGAAACCGTTGCGATGGTGATGTGGGGCACCGATAACCTCAAGAGCGAGGGCGCGCAGATTGCGCAGGCGCTTGCGCTGATGGGGGCGCGTCCTCGGTTTGACAGTTACAACCGGCTGGCGGGCGCAGAGCTGGTGCCGCTCGCCGAACTGGGTCGGGCGCGCATTGATGTGATCGCAACGCTGTCGGGCGTCTTCCGCGACCTGTTGCCGCTGCAAACCCGGATGCTGGCCGAGGCCGCGCTGCTGGCGAGCGCTGCCGACGAGCCGGTGGAGATGAACTTCATCCGCAAGCACAGCCTCGCGCATCAGGCGCAGCATGGCTGCGACCTCGATACCGCGGCGCTGCGGGTGTTTTCCAATGCGCAAGGGGCCTATGGCGCGAACGTCAATCTGATGATCGATGATGGCAGCTGGACTGACCCCGACGAACTCGCCGACAGTTTTGAACGGCAAAAGGGCTTTGCCTATGGGGTGAAGGGTGCGCCGGTGCGTCAGGCCGCGATCCTCGCCTCCGCGCTCAAAACCGTCGATTGCGCGTATCAGAATCTGGAAAGTGTCGAACTGGGGATCACCGCGATCGACCAATATGTCGATGCGTTGGGGGGGATCAGCCGCGCGGTCACCCGCGCCAAGGGCGGGCAAACCGCCCCCGTCTATATCGGCGACCAGACGCAAGGCGCGGGCAAGGTCCGCAGCCTTCAGGAACAAGTCGCGCTGGAAGCCCGCACCCGCATTCTGAACCCGGTCTGGACCGAAGGGCTGCTGCGCCATGGTTATGAGGGTGTGCGCCAGATCGAGGGGAGCGTGACGACCACCATGGGCTGGTCCGCCACCACCGGCGAGGTTGACCCCTGGGTCTATCAGCGGATTGGCGAGACCTATGTGCTCGATGCTGCCATGCGCGAGCGGATCGTAGCGCTGAACCCAAAGGCGGCGGCGCGCGTCGCCAACCGGCTGATCGAAGCATCCGAACGACATTACTGGAGCCCAGACGCGGCGACCCTCGCCGCACTCCATGCCGCCAGCGACGAACTCGAGGACCGGCTCGAGGGCGTCGTTGCGGTGGCGGCATAAAGGAAGAACGACATGGCCCTTCTTGATCCCCCGACACGCAATCTCGACGGCGAAGGTTCGGTCCAGGTCCGGCTCGATCCCAAGGACCGGATCGGCACGGCCAAGGTGATCGCGGTTTACGGCAAGGGCGGGATCGGCAAGTCAACGACCTCGTCAAACCTGTCCGCCGCTTTCTCGATGCTGGGCAAACGCGTGCTGCAAATCGGCTGTGATCCCAAGCATGACAGCACGTTCACCCTCACCAAAAAGTTGATGCCAACCGTAATCGACGTGCTCGAAACGGTCGAGTTTCATGCCGAGGAACTGCGCCCCGAAGACTATATGTTCGAAGGGTTTAACGGCGTGATGTGCGTGGAGGCGGGCGGGCCGCCCGCGGGCACCGGCTGTGGCGGGTATGTCGTCGGGCAAACCGTCAAACTGCTCAAGCAGCACCATTTGCTGGAGGAGACCGACATCGTGATTTTCGACGTGTTGGGCGATGTGGTGTGCGGCGGCTTTGCCGCGCCCCTGCAACATGCCGAACGCGCGGTGGTGGTCGCCGCGAACGACTTTGATTCGATCTTTGCGATGAACCGGATTGTGGCCGCGATCGGCGCCAAGGCCAAAAACTACGACGTGCGCATGGCAGGCGTCATCGCCAATCGCTCAGCCGCGACCGATGAGATCGACCGGTTCAACGAAGCCACCGGGCTTAAGCGGCTGGCGCATTTCCCCGATCTCGACGCAATCCGTCGCAGCCGGCTGAAAAAATGCACGCTGTTCGAAATGGAGCAGACGCCCGAAGTGGCCGCCGCCTGCGACGAATACAAACGGCTGGCGGCGAGCTTGTGGGCGGGCGCCCCCGCGCTTGATGCGAAGCCGATGAAGGATCGCGAAATCTTTGAATTCCTGGGGTTCGAATGACGACGACCCTTTCCTATTCGCGCTATCGCGGCCAGCTCGAAACCTATTTCGACCAGACCGCGAGCAAGGCGTGGGAACAATTGACCAGCGACGCGCCGGTCAGCGGCATTCGCGCGACCGTGCGCGCCGGACGCGACGAGATGCGCGCAACGATGCTGTCCTGGCTCCCCGATGACCTGACCGGTAAGCGCGTGCTCGATGCCGGATGCGGCACCGGCGCGTTCGCGGTGGAGGCGGCCCGGCGCGGTGCCGATGTTGTCGCGGTCGACGTCGCCGCCAGCCTGATCGACATTGCCCGCAAGCGCGCGCCATCCGGCCTCGCGATCGATTGGCGCGTGGGCGACATGCATGACGCTGTGCTTGGCACGTTCGACCATGTGATCGCGATGGACTCGCTCATCCATTATCCCGCATTCGACATGGTGGCGGTGATCCGCAGCCTGGGCGAGCGGACGCGCGGGTCGATGGTATTCACCTTCGCGCCGCGCACGCCGCTGCTGATGCTGGCGCTTGGGATGGGGCGGCTGTTCCCGCGCAGCGACCGTTCGCCCGCGATCCTGCCGGTGCGCGAGGGCTTGCTGCGCACGCTGATCGCCAATGCCCTGCCCGGCGCGCGCTTTGGCCGCGATGCGCGCGTGTCAGCGGGGTTTTACACCAGCCACGCGCTGGAGGTGATGCCGGGATGAGCACGCGGGTCGCCCAGTTCTGGACGAGGATGGGGACACGCTTCCTTCCCTTTGCCGATGCTGCGACGACGGAACTGCCGCTCGGCCGTTTGCTGCGGCTGTCGCTGTTCCAGGTATCGATCGGAATGGCGTTTGTGCTGCTCAATTTCACGCTCAACCGGGTGATGATTGTCGAGATCGGCGTGCCGGCAACGCTCGTCGCGGCGCTGGTCGCGCTGCCGCTCCTGTTCGCCCCGGCGCGCGCGCTGATCGGCTACAAGTCCGACAATCACGTCTCGGTGCTGGGGTGGCGGCGGGTGCCCTATATCTGGTTCGGCACGCTAATGCAGTTTGGCGGCCTAGCGATCATGCCATTTGCGCTGTTGCTGATGACGGGGCGCGGGGCTGTGGGCGGCATGTGGGTTGGCGTGGCGGGCGCGTCGATTGCGTTCCTGCTGGTCGGCGCGGGCATGGCGACCGCGCAGACGGCGGGGCTGGCGCTGGCGACTGATCTCTCCCCGGTGGAAAAACGGCCGCGGGTGGTCGCGCTGCTCTATGTCATGTTGCTGATCGGCATGTTCATATTCTCGCTGATCTTCGGCAAGATATTGAGCACCGCCTTTGATCCCTACCGCCTGGTCGGGGTAATTCAGGGAACGGCGGTGGTGACGATGGTGCTCAACATCGTCGCGTTGTGGAAGCAGGAGCCGCGTGCGGTGGGCGGCACACACCATGTCGACAGCATCGCCTTTGGCGAGCAATGGCGGGCGCTCACCCGCGACCGGCGGACCCGGCGGCTGTTGATCGCGCTCGCACTGGGGGCAGCGGGTTTTTCGATGCAGGATATCTTGCTCGAACCTTATGGCGGGCATGTGCTGGGGCTGAACATTGGCGAAACGACGGCGATTTCGGCGCTGTGGTCGGCGGGGATGATCGCGGGCTTTGCCTATGCCGCACGCGCGCTTGATCGCGGGGCGGATGCGCACCGGCTCGCCGGGATTGGCGTGGTGATCGGGATTGCCGCCTTTGCCACCGTGGTGCTGTCGGCGCCGCTCGCGTCAGTGCCGCTGCTCTGCCTGGGGGCCGGCGGTATCGGGATTGGCGGCGGGCTGTTCACCGTCTGCACGCTGATCGCGGCGATGGGCGATGTAACGCCTGAGAAGTCCGGTCTTGCGCTGGGGGCCTGGGGTGCGGTGCAGGCCACGGCGGGGGGTCTTGCGATCCTGGTGTCGGGGGCGTTGCGCGACGGGTTTGCAGCGGTCGCGATGACCGGGCGGCTCGGCCCTGGCCTGATCGACCCGGCCAGTGGTTACAGCTTTGTGTGGCACATCGAAATTGCCCTTTTATTTGCGACACTTGTTGCAATTGGTCCGCTGGCGCGGCGGACCGTCGAGCATGGTTCGCGTCCCCCGCCAATCGCCAATGAACGTCTCGCCTGAGCGCCAGAAAGAAGGATGGTCCGATGAACTTGACCCTCACTCCGCATATCGACGTCGCACTGATTGTGTTGAACGCGTTTTTCCTGTTTTTCCTTGGCCTTGTCATTTATCTGCGCCGCGAGGACCGGCGCGAAGGCTATCCGCTCGAACATGAGTTGACCGGACGGGTGGAGGGTGAAGGCACGCTGTTGCTGCGCGCGCTGCCCAAGACATTTCGCCTGCCCTTTGGCCGTGGCACAGTGAGCGTGCCCAATGCCAACCGCGACGATTTCAAGATCGCCGCTCGCCCAGCGGAAAACTTCGCGGGCGCCCCGCTGGTCCCGACCGGCAATCCGATGGTCGACGGCGTCGGCCCCGCCGCTTACGCAAACCGCGCCAAGCACCCCGATATCGATTGGGAGGGCCATGCCCGGATCGTGCCGATGCGGATCGCCGAAGGCTTTACCGTCGAACGGCGCGATGCCGACCCACGCGGGTATAAGGTTGTCGGCGTCGATGGCGTGCATGCCGGGACTGTCGCCGATTTGTGGATCGACCGCGCCGACCGGCTGATCCGCTATCTCGAAGTCGAACTGCCCGGCGGCCGTCATGTGCTCGCGCCGATGTTCATGTCGAGCATCAGCCGCGCCAAGGCGACCGTCACCGTCGATGCGATCACCGCGGCGCAATTTGCCGACGCGCCCGGCACCGAAAGCCCCGACGTCATCACCCTGTATGAAGAAGACCGGATTCAGGGCTATTTCGGTGGTGGTTATCTCTACGCAACCCCCGCCCGGTCGGAACCCGTGCTGTGAGCGAGTATGACAGCGAACCGATCCGGGGGCTTCCCGGCTTGCTTCCGCCGGGCGAGACGATCCTGTGGCAGGGATCGCCCGATTGGCGCGTGCTGGCCCGCACCGCCTTTCACACCGGGTCGGTCGCTGTCTATTTCGCGGTGCTTGCGGCGGGTGCGCTGGCTGCCGGATCGACGCTGGGCTTTGCCATGACGCTGGCGGCGGGCGCGATCGGCCTTGCG
The DNA here is from genome assembly GCA_002403415.1 of Sphingomonas sp. UBA4766. GTDB lineage: Bacteria > Pseudomonadota > Alphaproteobacteria > Sphingomonadales > Sphingomonadaceae > Sphingomonas. The sequence goes on from DHHS01000090.1 coordinate 30,327, forward strand.
CTGCTTCATCTGCTCGCGTTCGGGACCGCGCGCTCGACGATTTACACCATCACCAACCGGCGGATCGTGCTGCGGTTCGGGATGGCGATTCCAAAGTGTATCAACCTGCCGCTGCGGATGATCGGCACACTGGACCTGCGCGCACGGGCCCGGGGGACCGGCGATCTGCTGATGCTGGTGACGGGTCAGCAACGGCTGGGCTATATCGCGCTGTGGCCGCATGCGCAGGGCTGGCACTTCAGCAATCCGCGCCCGATGTTTCGCGCCGTGCCCGATATCGCCAAAGTCGGGATGATCGCGGCGCGCGCGACACAGGCCGCCCAAGGCGACGGGATTGTCACGCCAGTTGCCGCCGCGCCCCATGACTTGGCCACCGGCCCCAATCAACCGGCCTCAACCCAACAGGCGTTACCGGCATGAGCCACGATCACGACCATCGCAACATGTTGCCAAAGGGCGCGCTAATGCTCGCCTGCGGGTTGGTAGTGGTGTCGCTGGCGGCGACCAGTGCAGCGCGGATCGCGCAATTACCGCCAGCCGCCATCCCCGCTGCGGTCCGCACCAGCGAGCATGCCCGCATCGTCACCACCCGTAACCTGCGCTTTACCGACCGCGCCGATGGCGCCGTGGTGATCGAGGATGTCACTGCCCGCCGCCTCGCGGGCACGGTCGCGCCGTTCACCGAAAGCGGGTTCGTGCGCAGCGTCATGCGCGGCATGGCGCGCGACCGGCGGATGCGCGGGCTGGGCGCCGATGCGCCATTCGCTCTGACACTGTGGAGCAACGGGCAATTGTCGCTGACCGACACCGCCACCGGCCGCGCGCTTGAACTGGGCGCATTCGGGCCGACCAATCGCGCCGCTTTCATGGCACTGCTGAATCGGGAGATCGTCCAGTGATACCGTTTCGCCGCACCATTTTCGACACGCCGTGCCGGATCGAAATCGACAATAGCGATGCTGCCTGCCACGCCCATGTCGAGCTGGCAGATGACCTACCAATCTACCCCGGTGACCGGGTACGCGTCCACGGCGATCCGATCGTCGTCGGGTTCGGCCAAAGCGCGGTGTTTGAGCGCACCGCAACCATCGAGCGCGCAACGGTGATCGAACGGCTCTGGACCCGGTTCGCGGGTCATTTCGAAATGACCGAACTCTACGAAGTCAGCTTTTCGCCCGGAAGGATCGCTTCATGAACGCCCCCGCCAAATTCCCCGCGACACCGAGCGCCAAGGCGACCGACACCGACACCATGGCGATTGCCAAGCGCGAGACCGTGCTGTCGCCGCGCTTTTACACCACCGATTATGCGGCACTCGACCGGATCGACGTATCGAACGTGCGTCGCGAATGGGACGCGCTGATCGCCGAGATGCAGTCGGACCCCAATAAACGCCATTTCAAGCGCACCGCCGCCTTTGACGGGGTGATCGAGAGCCTGGACGAGCCACTGCGCGGCGAATTCATCGACTTTCTGGTCAGCTCGCTGACGTCGGAATTTTCGGGTTGCATCCTCTATGCCGAAATCGCCAAGCGTGCGAAGAACCCCGACATCAAAATGTTGTTCAAGCTGCTCAGCCGTGATGAAAGCCGACATGCGGGCTTTATCAACGACACGCTGAAAGATGCCGGGATCGGTGTGAACCTGTCCTTCCTGACCAAGGTAAAGAAATACACCTATTTTCGTCCCAAATTCATTTTCTACGCGGTCTATCTGTCCGAGAAAATCGGCTATGCGCGGTACATCGCGATTTACCGGCAATTGGCGCGCCACCCGGAGATGCGTTTTCACCCGATTTTCAATTGGTTTGAACAATGGTGCAATGACGAATTCCGGCATGGTGAAGCATTCGCGCTTTTGATGCGTAATGACCCCAAGCTGTTGCGCGGGCACAATCGGTTGTGGATCAAGTTTTTCCTGCTGGCGGTTTATGCAACGATGTATGTGCGTGATCATAACCGCCCATCCTTCCATGCCGCGCTCGGTGTTGATCCGACCGCTTATGATTATCAGGTGTTCGATATCTGCTCAGAGATCTCGAAGCAGGTCTTTCCGCTCACGCTCGACACCGACAGCGCGGCGTTTCGCGGAGGGATGGAGCGGATGCGCCGCATCGCGGCCCGCATCGACTTGGCCACCGCGCAAGGCGGCATCATTGGGCGCGTCAAGAAGCTGGCGCTGACGGCGGCGGCGGGCGCGACCTTCGTCTCGATGCTGTTCATCCCGGCCAAGCGCAATGCGCTTCCCGCAACGGTCCGGCTGGTGCCGGCCTGGTGAGCATCCCGCCGCTCCTCTTTGCGCTGATGCTGTGGTTTTTCGGGACGGCCATGGTCGTCTGGCTCGACAGTCGGTCGCCCGCGACGTTCCGAACCAGCTTTGGCTGGGCGGGCATGGTGGCACTCGCCGCGCTTGGCGTTGTGGCATGGAGCGCGCACGACGTCACGGTCGGTGCCGCCTATATCGGCTTTGCGGCGGCGATCGCGATTTGGGCCTGGCACGAATTGGGCTTCTTGATGGGCTTTGTCAGCGGCCCCCGCCATGCCCCCTGCCCGCCCGACGCGCGTGGCTGGACGCGGTTTCGGCTGGCGACCGCAACCGTCATCCACCATGAAGTTGCGCTGGCGGCAACTATTGCCCTGCTCTTCGCCCTCGCCTGGGGTCAACCGAACCAGACCGCACCGCTCACCTTTGCGCTGCTGTTCGGGATGCGGTTGTCGGCCAAGCTCAACCTGTTTCTGGGCGTGCCGAGCCTGTCGGACGAGACTTTCCCGGAGCATCTCGCCTATCTGAAAACCTATTTCAAAAAGGCGCGGTGCAATTGGCTCTACCCATTTTCGATCGGTTTTGGCGCGGGCGTCACCTGGTGGGCATGGACCGCGGCCGAGGCCGCCGCTAATCCCGGCGCCGCCGCCAGCTATACGCTCGTGGCCGGGCTCGCCGCTTTGGGGGTGGTCGAACACGTATTACTGGCGTTGCCGATCCGGGACGCAATGATGTATCGCTGGGCATCGCCCCAGCCCGTAAAGGCCAAGACGATCATGACGGAGCAGAGGTAAGATGGATTACGAGGCATATTTCGGCAGCCAGCTTGCCACGCTGAAGGATGATGGCCGTTACCGGATTTTCGCGGAGCTGGAACGCCGGGCGGGCGCTTTTCCCCGCGCGCGCCACTATACCGACGCCGGGGTCGGCGAAGTGACGGTGTGGTGTTCGAACGATTATCTGGGCATGGGCCAGCACCCGGCCGTGCTCGACGCGATGCACAAGACGCTCGACGATTGCGGCGCGGGCGCAGGCGGCACGCGCAACATCAGCGGCACCTGCCACGCGCATGTCGAGCTGGAGGCCGAACTCGCCGACCTCCACGGCAAGGAAGCGGCGCTTTTGTTCACCAGCGGCTATGTCTCGAACTGGGCGGCTCTGTCGACGCTCGCGGCAAAGCTGCCCAATTGCGTGGTGCTCTCCGACGCGCTCAACCATGCGTCAATGATTGAGGGCATTCGCCACAGCCGCGCCGAATGTCTGCGCTTCAAGCATAATGACGTGGCCGATCTCGATCGGTTGCTTGGCTCGGTCGCGCCGGGTCGGCCCAAGCTGGTCGCGTTTGAAAGCGTCTATTCGATGGACGGCGACATCGCGCCGATCGAGGAGATCCTCGACGTGTGCGAAAAGCACGGCGCGATGAGCTATATCGACGAAGTTCATGCCGTCGGCCTTTACGGCCCGCGCGGCGGCGGCATTGCCGAGGCGCGCGGCCTGATGGACCGCATCACCGTGATCGAGGGGACGCTTGGCAAAGCGTTTGGCGTGATGGGCGGCTATATCGCCGGTTCTGCCGCGATGTGCGATTTCGTGCGCAGCTTTGCGAGCGGTTTCATTTTCACCACGGCGCTGCCGCCCGCGCTTGCCGCTGGCGCGACCGCCAGCATCCGCCACCTGAAGGCAAGCCAGATCGAGCGCGCGCGGCATCAGGAGCGGGTTGCGACCGTGCGCCGCCGCCTCCACGCGATCGGCATTCCGACGCTGGAAAACCCCAGCCACATCATCCCGGTGATGGTGGGCGACGCCAAAAAGTGCAAAATGATCAGCGACTGGCTGCTCGAAAATCACGGCATTTACGTGCAGCCGATCAATTACCCGACCGTGCCGGTGGGCACCGAACGGCTGCGCATCACGCCGTCGCCGGTGCATAGCGATGCCGATATCGACAAGCTCGTCTCGGGCTTGAGCGAAATCTGGTCGATGTGCGAACTCGCGCGGGGATCGATGGCGGCTTGAGCCTCACGGTCAGCGTGTTTGGGCGGTGGGTGGCGGCTGGGCGCCCCCACCGGACAAATTCCGGTCGAGGATGTCCGCGATCTGCTTCACCGAAATGGTGAACGCATCCCCGTGTGCGCGGCGCGCAGAGCGGTATGGTTCAGGCCTGATCTCACGCCGTCACCGCCTGGCCCGCCAGCGCCGCCTTCACCGCCGCCACGGCATCGTCGGCCTTGTCGCCGTCGGGGCCGCCGCCCTGCGCCATGTCGGGGCGGCCGCCGCCGCCCTGCCCACCGAGCGCGGCGACCGCGACCCGCAGCAGGTCAACCGCGTTGTGGCTGGCGGTCAGATCGGCGCTCACCCCGACCGCGACCGAGGCACGGCCGTCATTGACCGCAACGATCATCGCGACGCCCGCGCCGATCCGCGCCTTGGCCTCGTCCACCGCGCCGCGCAACCCCTTGGGGTCCAGTCCCTCAACCACTTGTGCCAGGAAATTGACACCGCCGATCTGCTCCGGCCCGGCGGGCACAGCGCCGCCACCACCACCCAGCGCCAGCGCGCGTTTCGCCTCGGCCAATTCGCGTTCCAGCCGCCGCCGGTCCTCAACCAGCGCTGCCACGCGCGCAGGCACATCATCGGGCGCGGCGCGCAAAGCGGCTGCGGCCTCGCGCAATTTCTCGTCCCGGTCGGCGAGCCACAGCCGCGCCGCCTCGCCCGTCAGCGCCTCGACCCGGCGGATGCCGCTCGACACCGCGCTTTCGCTGATGATCTTGAACAGCGCGATATCGCCCAGTGCGGTCACATGCGTGCCACCGCATAGCTCGACCGAATAGGCGCGGTCGGCCTCCGCGCCCATGCTGAGCACGCGCACTTCATCGCCATATTTCTCGCCGAACAACGCCATCGCGCCCGCCGCGATCGCGTCCTCCGGCGTCATCAGCCGGGTGGACACGGGCGCATTGCCGCGGATCTGGCGGTTCACATCGGCCTCGACATGCGCGATTTCGGCGGCCGTCATCGCCTGCTGATGCGAAAAGTCGAATCGCAACCGGTCGGGCGCAACCAGGCTACCCTTTTGACTGACATGATGGCCAAGCCGTTCGCGAAGCGCCGCGTGCAGCAAATGCGTTGCCGAGTGATTCGCGCGCACCCGATCGCGGCGCATCGTGTCGATCGCCAGGCGCACGGTATCGCCGACCGCGAGCGACCCCGCTTCGATCACCGCATGATGCGCGTGGAGCCGACCGAGCGCCTTGGCCGTGTCCTCCACCCGCGCGCGGAGCCCACCGTCGCCGGTGATCGCGCCCGCATCGCCCATTTGCCCGCCGCTCTCGGCGTAAAACGGCGTCTGGTTGGTCAGCACGGTCACGGCGTCACCCGTCCCGGCACGCTCAACGCGCGCGCCATCCTTGACGAGCGCGATCACCTGCCCCTCGCCTGTGTCGGCGGTGTAGCCGGTGAATTCGGTGCTGCCCGCTTCCTCGGCAATGTCGAACCACACCTCGTCGGAGGCGCGCTCGCCCGAGCCTTTCCACGCGGCCCGCGCGGCCCGCTTTTGCTCGGCCATCGCGGCGTCAAAGCCCGTGCGGTCAATGCCAAACCCACCCGCACGCAACGCGTCTTCGGTCAGGTCATAGGGGAAGCCATAAGTGTCATAGAGCTTGAACGCCGTCTCGCCGCTTAGCGTCGCGCCCGCCGCCATCCCCGCCGTCGCCTCGTCGAGCAGCTTCAGCCCGTTTTCCAGCGTGCGGCGGAACCGCGTTTCCTCCTGAAGCAGCGTCGCCTCGATGAGCGGCTGCGCGCGCACCAGTTCGGGGTAAGCCGCGCCCATTTCCGCCACCAGCGCCGGGACGAGCCGGTGCATCAGCGGCGTCTTTGCCCCCAGGATGTGCGCGTGGCGCATCGCCCGGCGCATGATCCGCCGCAATACATAACCGCGCCCCTCATTCGCGGGCAACACGCCGTCGGCGACGAGGAATCCCGACGAGCGCAGATGATCGGCGATCACGCGGTGGCTCGCCTTCGCCGCCCCTTCCGCCAGCGTGCCGGTCAGCGCGCACGACGCGGCGATCAGCGCGCGAAACGTGTCGGTGTCGTAATTGTCGTGCACACCCTGCAGCACGGCGGCGACCCGCTCAATCCCCATGCCTGTGTCGATCGACGGACGGGGAAGCGGTGTGCGGGTGCCATCCGCAGCCTGTTCAAACTGCATGAAGACGAGGTTCCAGATCTCGACAAAGCGGTCGCCATCCTCATCGGGGCTTCCCGGCGGACCGCCGGGGATATGATCGCCATGGTCAAAGAAGATTTCCGAACACGGCCCGCAAGGCCCCGTATCGCCCATCGACCAGAAATTATCGTTGGTCGCGATGCGGATAATCCGATCGTCGGGCAGCCCGGCAATCTTCTGCCACAGCGCAAATGCCTCGTCATCGGTGTGATAGACGGTCACGGTCAGCCGCTTGGGGTCGATCCCCCATTCCTTTGTCAGCAAGGTCCAGGCGTGGGTGATCGCGCGTTCCTTAAAATAGTCGCCGAACGAAAAATTGCCCAGCATTTCAAAGAACGTATGGTGCCGCGCGGTATAGCCGACATTGTCCAGGTCATTATGCTTGCCGCCCGCGCGCACGCACTTCTGGCTCGACACAGCGGTTGAATAGGGGCGGCTTTCGAGCCCGGTGAACACATTTTTGAACGGCACCATCCCGGCATTGACGAACATCAGCGTCGGGTCGTTGTGCGGCACCAGCGGGGCCGAGGCGACACGGGCATGGCCTTCGCGCTCGAAATAATCGAGGAAGGAACGGCGGATATCATTGGTCGATGTCATGGCCCTGATCTAGGGCGCGCGCGCGGCTTGCTCAAGCAAAACGGTGCGGGGCGCGTGGCGAAGGCTCAGGGTCGCGTTGGCGCGGGCGGTGGCGTCGGTGCGGACGCAGGCAGGGGCACCGGGTCAACAACGCGCCGAGCGCTGATGATCTTGACGGGGGCGGCAATGATCTGCCCCTTCATCGCGCCCTCGCCCCGCGTCGGATCGGTCGGCGCGTGGTAGATTTTGAGCACAACTTCCTGCCCCGCAACCACACGGCCAAACGCCGCATAGCCCAGATTGTCGCCGCTCGCCTTGGGATCAGCGTCAAGCGCAAGCTGATCGCCGACCATGATCGAAAAATCCCCAGTCGCGGTGCCCGGCGCATAACGCGCCATCGAAATCGTCCAGGCGGTGTGGCTAAGCCCGGTCTGCGTCGTCGGTTCATGCGCGATCGGTTTCAGGATTCGCTGCGGATCATTTGCGGTGCCGCCCTGGATCAACCCGTTCGGCGCATCGCCCCATGGCAGCCGCAGCGCGCGATAGAAGGCGGTGCCGTCGAACCGCTTCTGATCGACATAGGCGACGAAATTGGCGGTCGTGATCGGCGCGCGCTTATGGTCCAGCTCCAACGTGATGACGCCCAACTCGGTCGTCAACGCGACCCGCACGGTGTCGCCAATCGGAGCGGGCGGCGCGGGTTTTTGGGGCGCGGGTTTGGGCGGTGGCGGCGCGGAGGGCCGCTTGCGCTGCGGGGCGGCCTGCACCGCTGTCGCGAATGCGAGCGAAAGCAGGACGGCGACGGTGGCGAATCGGCGGGTCATGGCGCGATCATGGCGCAAACGGCGCTTGCGATGAAGGCGACATTGCGACGTCGCGATCAGCCGCCCATTCCAGCGCACCGGGCAGGTTTTCAGCCGCAAAATCCAATTGAAGCACGCGCCGCCGCCGTGGCGCCATCGCCGCAGCCGAACTGTGGACGATCAGTGTCGCGTAAAGCCAGGCATCGCCCGCAGCCGCGAGGCAAGTGCGTCGATCACAGGAGTAGACGACCCGCGCGATATCCCGCTCGGCGATAAGGCCAAGGCGATGCGAGCCGGTCGCGACCAGCAAGGGCGCATTGTCATGATCGACGGCGTCGAGGTGAAGTCGCGCCGTGATCATGCGTTCCAGCAAAGCAACGGGCGGCGCGACGTAATGCCGCCCCGCCTTGACCGTCCATGGCCCATAGCCGGGCGTGTCGTGTCGCGCAGCAACTTCGATCGTTCGATCCTGATGCCAACCAAGCGCCCAGTTGCAGTCCGGTGACTTGTCAAACAATATTGCCCGGACCACACGCGCCGCCGGGCCGATGCTCGGACGAACAAGATCCGTTACCCGTTGCACTGCGGCTAGGGTCCCCACTGCGCGGGGCAGCAGCCTTTGACCGGGGCGTGACGGCGGCATTGCGTCGCAAAACATCCGCAATTCCTCTACCGCAGCCGGACTAAGCGCGCCCGGCAGATGTGCACTGCCCGTCTCGACCAATTCCCGCGTCATCCCAGCGGCGCATCGATCGACGCCGACGGCTCGCTGAACCATTTCGGCCCCGCGTCGGTCATGTGGAAACAATCCTCCAGCCGCACGCCGAACTTGCCGGGCAAATAGAGCCCCGGCTCGTTCGAAAAGCACATGCCGGCGGCCAGCGGCGTCGCCTCGCCACGCACCAGATTGGCCGGTTCGTGCCCGTCGAGCCCGATCCCGTGCCCGGTGCGGTGCGACAGGCCGGGCAGGCGGTAATCCGGGCCATAGCCCAGCGCCGCATAGTGCCGCCGGACCGCGTCATCGACCGATCCCGCAGCGACCCCAATCCGCGCGGCGGCAAACGCGATGCGCTGACCCGACGCAACATGGTCCCACACCCGGCGCTGCTCGGCACTAGCCGCGCCGAACACGAAGGTGCGTGAAATGTCCGATTGATAGCCCTCGACCGAACAGCCGCAATCCATCAGCACGATCTGGCCGTCGCCGACCCGTTGCGGGGTGCGCGTGCCATGCGGATAGGCCGCTGCTTCGCCGATCAACACCAACGCAAATTCATGCACTCCGCCAAGCCTGGTCGTCGCTGCGCGCATCAGGCCGCTGATATCGGCCGGGCTCATTCCCGCCGCCACGCGCGGCCACACCCAGCGATAGGCCGCGATGGTGATGTCGGCGGCCTTTTGCATCAGCGCGATTTCGGCGGTCGACTTGATCCCACGGCAGCCGCGCACGACCGGATTGGCCGAGACGGTCCTGCTCGACGGTAGCGCACGGGCGAGGCCGTCGGCGGCAAAGAACCGCGCCGTCTCCTCTATGCCGATCGTTCCGCCAGCCAAGCGCCGCGCGCGCAACCAATCGGCGATCAGCGCGCTGGGCGACTGATCCTCCTGCCACACGCGCACCTCGGCACTGATGGCCAGCGTTTCGCGCACCGACGGTTCTTCGAAAAACGGCGTCACGATCAGCGGCTCACCCTCGACCGGGAGGACCGCCGCCGTCAGCCGCTCTGACCGGCCCCACCGTACGCCGGTGAAGTAAACCAGACTCGCCCCCGGTTCGATCAGCACCGCGCGCATCCCATGCTGGCGCATCAACGCTTGCGCCTTGGCCAGCCGTGCCGCGCGCTCGGTCGCGTCGATCGGGCGAACATCGCCGGTCAAGCTGGCCAGCGCTGAAAGATCGGGTTCGGCCGCGCGGGCGACAGGCGACGCCAGCCATGGCGCTGTGGCCGCCGCTGCGATCAAGGTCCGCCGATCGATCGCAAGGCCTTGACGTCGCATCGCGCTTCCCTCCATCTGCTGCCACCCTGCGATAGGATGGATGGGCGCCGTGCGGCAATCCCCCTGGCGATGCGGTAAGTTTTCGGCGGAGTGAGCAATGGCCAAGCGGTTGACCCTCTACATCATGATTGGCCTCGCGCTCGGCTTGTTGACCGGCTGGGCGATCAACAGCGCGATTGCCGACGGCACGCCGGAAGCGACCGAGCGGTTGAAGGAAATTGCCGCCTGGTTCAAAATCGTCACCGACATTTTCCTGCGCCTGATCAAGATGATCATCGCGCCGCTCGTCTTTTCGACGCTGATCGTCGGCATCGCGCACATGGGCGATACCGCAGCACTTGGCCGGATCGGCGCGCGCACGATGGGCTGGTTCATCGGCGCGTCGCTGGTCTCGCTCAGCATGGGGCTGCTGCTGTTCCACGCGATTGAAGGACTGGTCGATCTGATCGCACCCGGTCAGGGTTTCGGGTTCAAGCTTCCGCCGCCAACCGAAACCGTGGGTCTCGAAAAATCGGCATTCAGCCTGGCCAATTTCATCACTCACATCGTGCCGACGTCGATTGTTGACGCCATGGCGTCGAACGAAATCATTCAGATTGTGCTTTTTTCGATTTTCTCGGGCGTCGCGCTGACCGCGATCGGGGAACGAGCGCGCCCGATTGTCGATTGGGCCGAAGCGCTGGCCGCGATGATGCTGCAGATCACCGATTATGTGATGCGGATCGCGCCGCTCGCCGTGTTTGCCGCAATCACGGGCACAATCGCGGTCAATGGCCTTGGGATCATCGTGACGCTTGGGCTGTTTGTCGGCAGCTTTTACGTTGGGCTTGCGATATTGTGGCTGATCCTGTTCGCCGCAGCCTTTGCGGTGATTGGCGCGCGCACGACCACGCTGCTCCGTTACATCCGGGAACCCATTCTGCTTGCCTTCTCGACCGCGTCGTCGGAGGCGGCTTACCCGCGCACGCTGGAGGCGCTCGACCGGTTCGGCGTGCCGCCGAAAATTGCCAGTTTCGTGCTCCCGCTCGGCTATTCGTTCAATCTCGACGGATCGATGATGTACATGACCTTTGCGACCCTGTTCATCGCGCGGGTTTATGGCATCGAGCTGACGGTCAGCACCCAAATCCTGATGCTCCTCATCCTGATGGTCACGTCAAAGGGCATTGCGGGGGTGCCGCGCGCCTCGCTCGTCGTGATTGCCGCCGTCATGGGGCAATTCGGTATTCCAGAGGCCGGACTGCTGCTGATCCTGCCGGTTGACCAGTTTCTCGACATGGGCCGCTCGGGCACGAATGTGGTGGGCAATGCGGTGGCCACCGCTGTGGTCGCCCGTTGGGAAGGGCAGCTCGACACACCGGAACCACCAGAGATCGAGCCACCCCACGCTCCATAAGTCGCCCGCGATTACATATCGTCCGCTTCATCGCCATCGGGGCCGACCATCATTTCTTCGGCCACCTTGTCAGTCCGCGCCCGGATCGCCTTTTCAAGCCGGTCGGCCAGCTCAGGATTATCGGTCAGATAAGTCTTGGCATTTTCGCGCCCTTGTCCGATCCGTACACTGTCATAGCTGAACCACGCGCCCGATTTCTCGACCAGCCCGGCCTTCACGCCCAGATCGAGCATTTCGCCAATCTTTGAAATGCCCTGACCATACATGATGTCGAATTCGACCTGCTTGAA
>DHHS01000090.1:42112-65718 GCA_002403415.1 Sphingomonas sp. UBA4766
TCTCGACCAGCCCGGCCTTCACCCCCAGATCGAGCACTTCGCCGATCTTGGAAATGCCCTGGCCGTACATGATATCGAATTCCACCTGCTTGAACGGCGGGGCAACCTTGTTCTTCACCACTTTCACTCGCGTCGTATTGCCGACAATATCGTCGCGATCCTTGATTTGACCGGTACGGCGAATATCAAGCCGGACGCTTGCATAGAATTTGAGTGCATTGCCTCCGGTCGTCGTCTCGGGATTGCCATACATCACGCCGATTTTCATGCGCAGCTGGTTGATGAAAATCACCATACAACGCGACCGGCTAATCGACCCGGTCAGCTTGCGCAGCGATTGTGACATCAGCCGCGCCTGCAAACCGACATGGCTGTCGCCCATCTCGCCCTCAATCTCGGCGCGCGGCACCAGCGCCGCCACCGAATCGACCACCAGCACGTCAATCGCGTTGGAGCGTACCAGCGTATCGACAATCTCAAGCGCCTGTTCGCCGGTATCGGGCTGCGACACGATCAATTCGTCGATATCGACGCCCAACTTGCGGGCATACACCGGGTCAAGCGCATGTTCGGCGTCAACAAACGCGGCCGTCCCGCCGCTGCGCTGTGCCTCGGCAATGACATGGAGAGCGAGCGTCGTCTTGCCGGAGCTTTCCGGGCCATAAATCTCGATCACACGCCCGCGCGGCAACCCGCCCACGCCAAGCGCAATGTCGAGGCCGAGCGAGCCAGTGGAAATCGCCTCCACCTGCATCGTCGCCTTTGACCCAAGCTTCATCGCCGACCCCTTGCCAAAGGCACGGTCGATCTGCGCAAGTGCTGCATCCAGCGCCTTTTGCCGATCAGCATTTTTGTCCGGGGAAAGAGCCATATCGCTATCGATTACCTTCAGCTTCGCCGCCATGATGAGAGCCCTTTCGCTAAACCGAACAGTGGTGCCGTTCAATGCCCGTTTTTGCGATGTACCTTATTTGTTCCAACAGAACAAGGGTAGAACGGAGCGAACGGCGAAAAAAATCCTTCGCGACGCCCCGCTCCACGTTACACAGCCGCCAGCACGTCACGCGTTGCCTCGGCAAGCTGTTGAACCGAAAAGGGTTTGGGCAGAAAACTCACATTATCGAGGTCGATCGAACGGCGCAGCTGCTCCTCGGCATAGCCCGACATGAACAGGATCGGCAGATCGGGGTAGCGCACGCGCGCATGACGCACCATCGTCGGTCCATCCATCATCGGCATAACTACGTCCGAAATCAGTAGATCAGGCCGTGGATTACTGGCCAACATCTCAAGTGCTGCCTCACCATTTTCAGCGGTCAGCACAGTATAACCCTGCCGTATGAGCGCGCGTTCAGCAACGGCTCGGACCATATCTTCATCTTCAACCAACAAAATGACACCTGATCCCCAAAGATCCGGCTTGGTCTCCGTAACCTTTTTTCGGCCCTGGGTGGCGGATCGTTCCGCGCGGTGAACGGGCAAGTAAATGGTAAACGTCGTGCCATTGCCAACAACCGAATCCGCAAAAATATAGCCACCCGACTGCTTAACAATGCCATAGACGGTTGAAAGACCAAGGCCGGTTCCCTTACCGACATCTTTGGTTGTGAAGAACGGGTCGAATATCTTGGGCAAGATATCGGGCGAAATCCCGGTTCCCGTATCCGACACGCGCAGTGCGGTGTAATCGGCGACGGGCATTGCCTCGGGGGCGATCTGCCGCTCGCGCGCGACCCGCGCAATCTCGGCAGCGGGCACGGCAAGCGTTTCGATCGTGAGCGTGCCGCCGCTATGCCCTGCGCGGGCGAGCATGGCGTCACGCGCGTTAACGGCCAAGTTCATCACCACTTGTTCAAGCTGCCCCGGATCAGCGCGCACCGCCCCCAGATTGCGGCCATGCTTGACCGTCAGCGTCACTGTTTCGCCCAGCAAACGCTTGAGCAAGTTCGATACTTCCGAAATCACATCGGGCAGTTGCAGGATTTGCGGCCGGAGCGTCTGTTGCCGCGAAAAGGCGAGTAATTGTCGAGTTAAACTGGCTGCGCGGTTTGAATTCAGCCTGATCTGCTGAATATCATCATAATCGCTGTCGCCGGGAGTATGGCGCATTAACATCAAGTCGCAATGACCGATAATCGCGGTCAGGATATTGTTAAAATCATGCGCGACGCCACCTGCCAATTGCCCAACCGCCTGCATCTTGGTTGCTTGCGCGACTTCGCGTTTGAGCCGACTTTCCTCGCCTGTATCGCTCAAGCTCAGCAAGACGGCGGCCTCGCCCAATCCGCGTGCCCCCGCGATCGACAGCGTCACCGGGTCATCGGGGCGATCGCGCAACCGCACGGTCAGATCGCTTGCCTTTGCTACTCCCCCGGCAAAGCGGCGCACGGCATCGGCGACGGCGGCCTTGTCTTCGCGCACCACCAGGTCGCCGGGGTAAAGCGGGGGTGTCGACAGGTCGATTCCGGCGGCGCGAACAAAGGCTTCGTTCATCTGGACGAAGCGGCCCTCTCGATCGACCAGGGCAATCCCGGCGGGGATCAGTGCGATCAGATCCTTGATCGGGGCCGCTGCTCCAGCCGCGTTGGCCACTGCGGCGGGTTCATCCTCGTCAATCAACGCGATCAGCAGGGGCGCGGAATCGCCATCCAGGAACGGGATCTGGATTAGACGCAGCGGGGTCCCCGCCAGCCCCTCACGCTCAAAGCGGATCAACCCGCGCGCATCGGCAATCAGGAAACGCGCAAAGTCGCGCCCCGCCACGGCGCCTTCCTCATGCCCCATTGCGCGCAGCCGAAACACGCGATTGGCCGCCTTGATCCGCCCCTCAGGCTCGACCAGCGCGACCATCAGCCCGGCGGCGGCAAGCCGATTGCCCATCGCGCCCGCCAGCATCCCCTCTGCCCGCGCGACAAGATCCATCGTGTCGACGGCGTGGAACCGCCACACCAGCATATCGGCGCGATCGCCCGCGCGATTGATCCGCGCAGCGACGGGCCCGGCGGCCAGCGCAAGTTGCGCCACATCGCCTGTGCCATCGCGCCACGCCGCGCGTCCCGCTGCTGCAAGTGCTGCGATACTCGGTTCGCCGATCGGCAGATTGGGCGGGGTCGGATCGCCCGCAAACAGCGCGCGATACGCGTCATTGGCACAGATCAGCCGCCCACCGTGGTCGGTGATCGCAATCGCATCGCCGCTCGCCTCGGCAAGTGTGCGAGCGATCGACCAATCAATCTCACTCGCCTCCTCGACCGTCGGTTGGCGAACCAACTGCGCGGCGGCAATACCCCCCGCCAGCACCAGGCTCGCGGCAAGAAATCCGCCCGCCACCAGCGGATTACCCAACACGGACAGAATGATAGCGGCGGCGGCAACCCCCGTCACGCCCGCCACGATCGCGGCGGCGCGCGCGGAGTGACGAAAGGGCGTTGACGATTGTACGATGGTGGCCATCACCCCGTCATGCCCGCCGCTCGTCGCGCGTCAAGACCCCTGGCACGGCCAAGCCCCCACCGCTGCCGGGAAAAGCGCGCTTACCAGATGCGCACGCGTTGCTCGGGCGGCAGATACATCTTCTGCCCGGGCTTGGCATTAAAGGCCGCGTACCAGGCATCGATGTTGCGCACGGTCCAAACCCGCTGTTCGGCGGGCGAATGCGGATCCGTGAGCAGCCGGTTGCGCAGGTCCTCCTCACGGTGGCGCCGCCGCCACACCTGCGAATAGGCAAGGTAAAATCGCTGCTCGCCGGTATAACCGCCGATCACCGGAGGTTTCTTGCCGCCAAGCGACTTGTAATAGGCATCAAGCGAGGCTGCGAGCCCTGCCAGGTCAGCGGTATTCTCACCAAGCGTCAGCGCGCCTTTCACATGAAAACCGGGCAGCGGTTCATAGGCGTCATACTGCGCGACGAGCTTGTCGGTGCGCGCCTTGAAGGCCGCAACATCGGCCGGCGTCCACCAGGTCGCGAGTCTGCCCTTGGGATCGAATTTCGATCCCTGATCGTCGAAATGGTGGCTTATCTCATGCCCGATCACCGCGCCAATGCCGCCGTAATTGACGGCCGGATCAGCCTTTGGATCAAAGAAGGGCGGCTGAAGAATGGCCGCTGGAAAAGTGATCGCGACCAAGGTCGGGTTGGCCTGAGCATTCACCGTCATTGGGGCCAGCCCCCATTCCCAACGATAGACCGACTTGCCGAGCTTGGTAACGTTGTAGTTATGCGCCCACCGGTTCGCGCGCAGCTGGTTGCCAAAGGCGTCACCGGCCTTGATCTCCAGCGCCGAGTAATCGCGCCACTGCGACGGATAGCCGATGCGCGGGGTGAAGTTGGCCAGCTTGGCACGCGCTGCCGCCTTGGTTTCGGGTGCCATCCATTCCAACTTGTCGATCCGCGCGCTCATCGCCGCCAGGATGTTCTTGACCAGCGTATCCGCGGCCGCCTTGGTTGCGGGCGGGAAATATTTGGCAACATAAATTTTCGAAACTTCGTCCGTTACCGCCGCCGAGGTCCAGTTGACCGCGCGCTTCCACCGCAACGCCTGTTGGGGTGTGCCGCGCAGTTGGGTGCCGAAAAACGCGAAATTTTCCTTGTCGAACGCACTGGGCAGAACGCTTGCAAACTCGTCGAGTGACCGGATCAGCAATTGATCCCTGAGCACCGCGACCGGCGCGTCAGCAAGCACCTTCGCGATCCCCGCCACCGCACTCGGCTGGCCAACCACAACGGTGTCGGTCGGGGTGCCGACACCCTTCAGATAAGTGGCAAAATCGAACCCCGGCGTCAGCTCGGCAAGCTGGGCGACGCTCATTTTGTTATAGGTCTTGTCCGCATCGCGGCTCTGGACGTTGGTCCAGTGCGCCTGCGCGATCTGCGTCTCGAAATCGACGACCGCCTTGGCCCGCGCCTCGGCGTCGGGCTCGCCCGCGAGCGTGAACATCCGCCCAATATGCCCCTGATAGGCTGCTTTAGTCGCTTGAAGCTTTGGATCAGGGCTAAGATAATAGTCGCGGTTCGGCATCCCCAGCCCCGCCTGCCGCACGCTGACGACATAGCTGTCGGGGTTCTTGGCGTCGGTCGACACCCCGGTTCCGAACGGCACGGCGATGCCGTTACGGCTCGCCTCTATCGCCAAGGCAACATAATCCGCTTTTGAAGTCAATGATTTGATCCGCGCAAGCCAGGGCTGGATCGGTGCGATCCCCTTTGCCTCGATTGCAGCGGTATCGAGATAGGCGGCATAGGCCCGGCCGATCTTTGATCCCGGACTCTTGGCGGCGGCCTCAAGCAGCGCGCGGGTGCGCAGCTGCGACAGATCGGCCAACGTATCGAACGCGCCGAAGCTAGGCTTGTCGCTCGGGATTTCGGTGCGCTTCACCCATCCGCCGCCCGCGAATTCGGCGAAATTGTCGCCCGGTGCGACGCTGCGGTCCATGCCGGTTTCGTCGAAGCCGAAGCTGCCAATGTCGGGCTTGCTGGCCAGCGGCTTGCCCGGCGACGCAAACGCCATGCCGACCATGATCGCCGCGAACGCCCCACCGGCGGCAAGGGTGACAACAGTCTTACCGTGCATCATTTTCTCCCCAAGATCCTCGACCCTTTGGCCCGTAACCGCAAATGGGCGGCAGACATTGGCGCCGCCCATATTCCATCGATCAACTTACCAGATGCGCACCCGCGCTTCGGGGGCGAGATACTGCTTCTCACCAGGCTTGGCACCGAATGCCGCATACCAGGGGTCGAGATTGCGCACCGTCGCGGTGCGATATTCCCCCGGCGAATGCGGATCGGACAACAGCTGCGATCGCAATGCGCGTTCGCGGGCTTTGGTGCGCCAAACTTGCGACCAGCCAAAGTAGAAACGCTGATCGCCGGTCGTCCCGTCGATCACCGGCGCCTCCTTGCCACCCAGCGAGGCATGATAAGCATCGATCGCCACCGACAGCCCTGCAAGATCGGCAATATTTTCACCCAGCGTCAGCCCGCCCTGAATCCGCTGCCCGGGCAGTGGCTCATAGGCATCATATTGCGCGACCAGCTGTGCCGTCAGCTTGTCGAACGCCTCGACATCGGCCTTGGTCCACCAGTCGGTCAGCCTGCCGGTCGGATCATATTTGCGGCCCTGATCGTCGAAATGGTGGCTGATTTCATGGCCGATCACGGCGCCGATTCCGCCATAATTCACCGCCGGATCAGCCTTTGCGTCGAAAAACGGTGGTTGCAGGATAGCGGCGGGAAACACGATTTCGTTCAACACCGGATTGGCATAGGCATTGACCGTCATCGGCGTCATGAACCATTCGCGCCGGTCGATCGGCTTGCCGAGCTTGGCGATACCGCGCGCATATTCAAACGCATTGGCGCGCGCGACATTACCGAGCAGGTCGCCGCGATCCACACTCAGCCCGCTATAATCGCGCCACTCGCTGGGATAACCGATTTTCGGGGTGAAGGAGGCAAGCTTGGCCCGCGCCTTCATCTTGGTCTCGGGCGTCATCCACGCCAGATTGTCGATCCGCTTGCCCATTGCGGCAATCACATTTTTGACGAGCGTGTCGACCACGGCCTTGGTCTCTGGCGGGAAATAGCGCGCGACATAGGCTTTGCCGATTTCTTCGCCCAATGCACCCGATGTGGCGGCGACGGCGCGCTTCCACCGGTCGCGCTGCACTGCCTGGCCCGACAGCACGGGGCCATAAAAGCTGAAATTCGCATCATCGATCGGCTTGGCGAGCACGCCTGCAAAGCTGCGCACCACGCGCAGCATGGCGTAATCGCGCAACACCTCGATCGGCGTGTCAGCAAACGCCTTTGCCTCGCCCGCAATCGCGCTGGGCTGGCCGACAATGAATTCCTTTTCGCCCGCAACGCCAAGCGTCCGCCAAATCGCGGACCAGGGCATGCCCGGTGCCTTGGCATTAAAATCGGCGACGCCCCATTTGTTATAGGTCTTGTCGGAGTCGCGCGATTCGATCGCCGTCCAGTGCGCGGTCGCCAGCGATTTTTCGAATTCGAACACCGCCTTTGCCCGCGCCTCGGCATTGGCGCCTTCGCCGATCAGGCCCAACATGGTCGCGACATTCGCCTGATACCCCGCGCGTACCTTGTCGAGTTCGGCGCCGTCCTTCACATAATAATCGCGATTGGGCATCGCGATCCCGCTCTGCGTGACATTGACGATATAGCGTTCGGGCGCCTTTTCGTCCTGACCCACAAACACGCCGAACAGGCCGCCCACGCCCTTGCGCTGCAACTTGGCCATTTCGGTCGCAAGCGCGGTCTTGTCCGCCGCCCCCTTCAGCGCGGTAAGCCAGGGCTGGATGGGCGCGATACCGCGCGCGTCAACGGTCGCCTGATCCAGATAGCTGGCATAAAAGTCACCAATCTTCGACCCCGGCTTGGCAGCAGCTTCCTCAAGAATGGTCTTGGTCTGCGCAAGGCTGCGGTCCTGCAGCACGTTGAACATGCCAAATGCCGCGCGGTCGGCCGGGATTTCGGTCTTGCTCAGCCAGCCGCCGCCCGCAAATCGAAAAAAGTCGTCGCCCGGCTGGACGCTGCGGTCCATGCCGGCGGTGTCAAAACCATAGCTGCCGATCTCGGGCCCGTTTGCCGGGGCAGCGGCGCCTGCCTGTGGCGGGGGAGCGGCTTCTTTCGCGATCGCGATTCCCGCCAAAGCTGCGGACGCAAGCAATGAAGTGACAAAAAGTGTCGAACGCATGGAACATCCCCCAAAACAGAGCCAAGTCCCGTGTTTACGACAATGCGCCGCCGGGTCAAACCGGTATCGCGCGCAACCACCCCGCTTGGGGGGCTATCCCCGATCGCGCATGATGCGGGCGGCGTCGCGCTTCCAGTCGCGTTCCTTGATCGCGTCGCGCTTGTCATGCGCCTGCTTGCCCTTGGCGAGCGCCAGCTCGACCTTGGCCCGCCCGCGTCCGTTGAAAAAGATCGACAGCGGCACCAGCGTCATGCCCTGCCGCGCGACCGCACCGTGAAGCTTGTTGATCTCGCGCTCATGCAGCAACAATTTGCGGGCGCGTTTGGGCTCGTGGTTATAGCGATTGCCGTGGCTGAACTCGGGGATGTTCGAATTGATGAGCCACACTTGCCCGTCGCTCACCTCGGCATAGCTCTCGGCAATCGATCCCTCACCAAAGCGCAGCGACTTGACCTCGGTGCCGGTCAGCGCGATGCCCGCTTCATACACCGTCTCGATCGCATAGTCGTATCGCGCGCGACGATTTTCGGCGACGGTCTTTTTCTTGTCAAAAGTGGCAGGCTTGGGGCGCGGCATGGACCTGCGGATGTAGGCGCGAGACGCCGCAAAGGGAAGCCCGGTCAGGCTAAACCAGCCTAGCCCCATTCAGCGCAGCATCGACCGCCGCCCGGCTCGCCGCGCTCGGCCAGGTCATCGGCAGGCGCAGCGCGGTTGGGAAATCGGGCCGCACCCTGCTCAGCGCATATTTTACCGGCCCGGGCGACGCATCGGTGAACATCGCCAAATGCAGCGGGAACAGCAGGTCGTGGAGGCGCAGCGCCTCAGCCCGGTCGCCCGCCGCCCATGCGACCTGAAAATCGGCGCACAGCCGCGGCGCGACATTGGCCGTCACGGAAATGCACCCCACCCCGCCCATTGCGTTAAAGGCGAGCGCAGTCTCGTCATTGCCACTAAGCTGCGCAAAGCCGGCGCCACAGGCGAGGCGCTGCTGTGTCACCCGCGCAAGGTTGCCGGTTGCATCCTTTACCGCGACAAAGCTTGCTGGGAACGCCGCGACCAACCGCGCCATCGTCTCGGCCGCGATATCGGTGACGGTGCGGCTCGGCACATTGTAGAGCACGACTGGCAAATCGCAGCTCTCGGCCACCGCCTTGAAATGCTCGAAGATGCCGTCCTGAGACGGGCGGTTATAATAGGGTGGCACCATCAGCGCGGCATCGGCCCCTGCTTGCTTGGCCGCCGCGATATTCTGAATGGCAACGCGCGTGTCATTAGACCCCGCCCCCGCGATCACCGGCACGCGGCCCGCCGCCTGGTCGACGCACACCCGCACGACGTGGAAATGCTCCTCGGCAGTCAGTGTCGCTGCCTCGCCCGTCGTGCCGCACGGGACCAACGCCGCCGATCCTTGCGCAATCTGCCAGTCGATCAGGCCGCGATAGGCGTGTTCGGCGAACCGGCCATCGCCGTCAAACGGCGTCACCAGCGCCGGAATCGAACCAGAGAACATCGGATAGCCGCTCCGCAAGCTCGGTCTGCCGCCGTAATTGGCCGGAACCGGGACATTTTCGTTGACGACAGATAAGGGCGAATGGCCTATATTGTCCAGATGATCGCGACGCCTTGGAAAAGCTCGATTTTGCTTGCCGCATCGACCGGGCTGATGGCGGTCGGCGCGGTCGATCAGGATCAGCTCGACCCCAACCTGCAACAGGTTCAGTCCGTGCCGGCATCCGACTCGATTGCAACGACGATTGCCGATTGGAAACATGTTCAGCAGGTCGACGGGCTTGGCTTTGACAGCCATGCGCAATTCCTGCTCGCACATCCCGGCTGGCCGGGAGAGACTGCGCGTCGCCGCGCCGCTGAAGAAGCGATCAACCCGACCAGCTGGTCACCGGGGACCGCCGCCAGCTATTTCCGGCGTTTCCCCCCGCTCACCAGCACCGGCGCGGTGCGCCATGCGCAGGCGCTTGCCGCGATCGGGCAGGTCGATGAGGCCCGGGCGGCGGCGCGCGCGGTGTGGCGGCGCGGGCCATTGTCGGCAGCGGACGAGGCCGTCCTCCTCACCGATTTCGTAAGCGCGCTGTCCGCAGCGGATCATGACGCGCGAATGGATGCGCTGCTGTGGGCAGGGGCCACGACATCGGCGCAGCGCCAGCTATCGTTTACCAGCGCGGACAGGCGGCCGCTGTTCGACGCGCGGCTCGCACTAAGGACTAAAGCGGCGGATGCGGCGGACAAACTTGCGCTGGTCGAGGCGCGCCTTGCAAGCGACCCCGGCCTGCTTGCCGATCGCGCTTTGTGGCTGCGCGCGACCAATCGCTGGAACGAGGGGCGCGCCCTGCTCGCCCAGCCGCACCGCTTTGCCCATCCTCCGGCCGATGCCGCCAAATGGCTGGAGCTGATGCTCAGCCATGCGCGCAGTGCGGCCGCCGATGCGCAGTACGAAACCGCCTTTGCCATCGCCCGCCAGCTTGACGATGCGTTCCCCGCGGGCACGGTGGTCAGCACCCGCAGCTATGCCGAGCGCGATGCCTATACCGACCTTGCCTGGCTGGCCGCGCGCACCGCGATGAGCACGCTGGGCCGCCCCGCTGACGCAGCGGGGCTGTTTGAGCTTTATGCCGGTGGTTCCGCATCCCCCACGGTGCGGGCGAAGGGGCTGTATTGGGCGGGCCGCGCCGCCCTTGGCGCCGGACAGTTGGCGCGAGCAACTGTGCTGTTCGAACGCGCCGCCGCGTTTCGTGACCAATTCTATGGCCAGCTTGCCACCGAAAAGCTCGGCCGCGCACTCACCCCGCCCCCCGCCATTGGGAACCGTCCCGTCGAGCAGGGCGCACGCGATGCCTTTTACGCGCGCGAGATTGTGCGCGCCGCCCGTTATCTCGGCACGATGGGCGCATATCAGGATCAAACCGCGTTCGTCCGTCAGATCGCGCTCGACGCCAAATCCGATAGCGATCATGCGCTCGCGATCGAACTCTCGCGCAGCCTTGGCCGCCCCGATCTAGGCGTAATGGTGGGCAAAAGCGCTGCACTCAATGGCTTGGCCGATTATGCCGCCACCGGCTATCCCAGCGTCAAAGTACCCGAAGGCGCGGCCGACACCTGGACGATGGTGCACGCCATCACCCGCCAAGAAAGCCAGTTTGATCGCGCCGCAATCAGCCGGGTCGGCGCGCGCGGGCTGATGCAGCTCATGCCCGGCACCGCGCGGGAAACGGCGGCCAAGCTGGGCCTTGCCTATGACAGCGGGGCGCTGACGGCCGATACCGATTACAATATCCAGCTCGGCTCAAGCTATTTCCAGCGGCTCTACACCCAATATGGCAGCTACCCGCTGGCGATCGCCGCCTATAATGCGGGCGGCGGCAATGTGAACAAATGGCTCGCCGCCAATGGCGATCCGCGTCAGGGTCAGATCGACATGATCGACTGGATCGAAGCGATCCCGTTCAGCGAGACGCGCGGCTATGTTCAGCGCGTACTCGAAAATGCGGTCGTTTATGACTTGCTCAACCCCGAACGCAGCCGGTCGCAAGGGCAGGCGCGGCTAAGCTGGTATCTGGGCCGCAAACCGGGCTAACGCTGGCCCCAGGATGGACCACCCCAATTACATTACCCCCGCCGGCTTGGCCGTGCTGCGCGCCGAATATGACCAGCTGCTGGGTGAGGAGCGGCCGCGCATCGTCGATGTCGTGTCTTGGGCGGCGGGCAATGGCGACCGCTCCGAAAATGGCGACTATATTTATGGCCGCAAGCGGTTGCGCGAGATTGACCGGCGGCTGGGGTGGCTTGCAAGGCGGATGAAGGCCGCCAAGGTGATCGACCCCGCGCAGCAGGGCGACCGCACCCGCATCTGGTTTGGCGCAACCGTCACCATTGCCGACCCGGACGATAATCAACGCACGCTGACCCTCATCGGCGATGATGAGGCAGATGCAGGCGCCGGCCGGATCGGATGGAGCGCGCCGATCGCGCGGGCCTTACGCGGCGCGGCGATCGGTGACACCCGGCGCGTGATGCTTCCGGGCGGGTCGGTCGACTATGAAGTGATCGCGATCAGCTATCCGGGTTAGCGTCCTTGTTTTGCGTTCCGGATTGGACGGTCCCCGGAATCGACAGCGACACCCGGCTTTGGCATCATGGCGTAAGACTGATTGGGGAGAGTGAAGATGGCGTGTTCAGTCATCCGGTTTGGATTGGGTAGCGCGCTTACCCTGCTCATGGTGATCCCGGCCCTGGCTCAGCAAGCCCCCATTCAACCCATCACGCCTGAGGAGCGCGCGCAGGGCGACGCCGCCAATGACGAAATTGTCAATCAATTCGGCGGCGCGTTTATCGGCAGCCAGAACGCCTATGTCGAGGCGATTGCGCGCAAGGTTGCCGTCAAGTCGGGCCTCTCGACAGATCCCAAGGCGTTTACCGTCACGATCCTCGATTCCCCCATCGACAATGCCTTCGCGGTGCCCGGCGGCTATGTTTATGTGACCCGCGGGCTTTTGGCGCTCGCCAACGACGAAGCGGAACTGGCAGGCGTGCTGGGCCATGAAGTCGGCCATGTCGCCGCGCGCCACAGCCGCAAGCGCGAGAGCGCCGCCACCCGCAATGCCATTTTGGCGATGCTCGGCCAGATCGCCGTCGGCGCGGTCATCAAAAACACCAATGTCAGCAATGTACTCGGCCGCGGTATCGGCACGGGCAGCCAGCTACTGACTCTCAGCTATTCGCGGGGGCAAGAGATTGAGGCCGATACGCTCGGCATCAATTACCTTTCGGGCGCTGGCTATGACAGCGATGCCTTGGCGTCGATGCTGGCGGGATTGTCGAACAAGACCGCACTTGATCAGCGACTGGCCGGGCGTACCGCATCGACGCCCGCCTGGACGAGCACTCACCCCGAACCCGGCAAGCGGGTTGCGACCGCGCTGGAGCGGGCGCGCGCCGTGGGTGGGACCGATGGACCGCGCAACCGCGCCGCTTATCTCGCCGCGATCGACGGATTGCTTTATGGCGATAATCCGAAACAGGGCTTGGTAGACGGATCAGTATTCCGCCACCCCGACCTGCGCATCGCGTTTACCGCGCCGCGCGGCTTTGCGTTGGCGAATGGCGCGCGCGCGGTGTCCATCACCGGCGAAGGCGCGCAGGCCGAGTTCTCCGCTGCACCCTATGCGGGCGATTTTCAGGCCTATGTCGGCAGTGTTTTCCGCTCGCTCAGCCAAAAAAGCGCCGCGCCACCACCGTTCGAGCTGCGCCGCACTCGGATCAACGGCTTTGACGCGGCCTATGCGACGGTCAAGGCAGCGGGCGGGAGCGGAACGGTGGACGCAACTGTGTTCGCAATCGCGGTGTCGCCCAGCCGCGCCTATCACTTCACCATCATCGCACCGAACGGCGCTGGGCTTGGCCCGCTCATGGATTTGCCGGGGAGTTTCCGCGCGCTGACGGCGGCGGAGGCAGCGGCGATCAAGCCGCGCTTCATCCGTATCGTGACGGTCAAAAAGGGCGAAACCGCCACCACCATCGCCGCCCGCATGGCCTTTCCCGATGCCCAGCTCGACCGGTTTCTCGCTCTCAATGGGCTGGCGGCGGGCACCGTGCTTCGGCCTGGCGACAAGGTGAAGATCGTGGGGTATTGAGCAGGACCGGCGGATTGGCGATGCCGCGTGCGTCTGATAGACTAGTCGCATGACGGAAGTGCTGCCGCTCAACACAACGCCGCTCCCCGTAAAGCTGCGGATCGAGGATTATCTCCTCCTCGATCGCTCGGGCGCGTTTGACGCCTATGCCAAGACCGAGCTGATCGACGGGGAAGTTTTCTATATGAATGCCCAGCATCGCCCGCATGCGCGGATAAAATCGCAGCTGTTTCTCGCTATCAGCGAAGCGCTGTCGGCCGCGCACGCCCCACTCGAAGCGCTTGTCGAAGCGAGCATTGCCATTCCCGATCGCGGCGTCCCCGAACCCGACATCGTCCTGACCAGCGAACCCGAGGGCGAAGGGCTGATCCCGCTCGCCTCGGTCGCGCTCGTGGTCGAAGTGGCGGACACTACACTCGACCATGATCTTGGCGTGAAGGCGCAACTCTATGCGCGGGCAGGCATCCCTGAATACTGGGTCGCTGATGTCGCGGGCAAGGTCATCCACCAACTCTGGGCGCCCGAGGGTGGGGCTTATGCACAGCGGCGCGAAGTAGCGTTTGGCACGCGGATCGAGGCGGTGACGGTGGCGGGGTTACAGATAGTAACTTGACGTATCCGCGCTAAACCGCGTTCGCGCTACGCACCGAGCGGGATCGCTGACACGGGATCGGGCAGACTGGGGGGAAACCGCCCCGCCCCTCACCGCGTCAGCTTCTTGTAAGCCAGCCGCGTCGGCCGATCCGCCGCATCCCCCAGCCGGCGGCGCTTGTCTTCTTCATAAGACTCGAAATTCCCCTCAAACCATTCGACATGGCTATTGCCCTCGAACGCGAGAATATGCGTCGCGAGGCGATCGAGGAAGAAGCGATCGTGGCTGATGACCACGGCACAGCCAGCAAAGCTCTCCAGCGCTTCCTCCAGCGCACGCAGCGTTTCGACATCGAGGTCATTGGTCGGTTCGTCGAGGAGCAGCACATTTCCGCCCTCTTTCAGCATCTTGGCCATATGCACGCGGTTGCGCTCCCCGCCTGAAAGCTGGCCGACCTTCTTCTGCTGGTCCTGTCCTTTGAAATTGAAGGCACCGACATAGGCGCGCGTGCCCAATTCCTGCTTGCCAAAGCGGAACACGTCGAGCCCATCCGACACTTCCTCCCACACATTCTTGTTCGGGTCGAGTTGGTCACGCGATTGGTCGACATAGCCAAGCTTCACGGTCTGACCGATTTCGATCGAGCCCGAATCGGGCTGTTCCTGCCCCGTAATCAGTTTGAACAGCGTCGATTTGCCCGCACCATTCGGGCCGATCACGCCCACAATTCCGCCCGGCGGCAGGGTGAAGTTCAAATCCTCAAACAACAGCTTGTCGCCATAGGATTTGGTCAACCCCTTGGCCTCAATCACCCGGCCACCCAGCCGTTCGGGGAGCTGAATCAGAATTTGCGCCTTGCCGACGCTACGGTTCTCCTGGGCGGCGACCAGTTCGTCAAACGCCCGGATACGCGCCTTCGACTTGGTCTGGCGCGCCTTGGGGCTTTGGCGGATCCAGGCGAGCTCGTCGGCAATCGCCTTTTGCTTGCCCTGTTCCTCGCGCTCTTCCTGCTCCAACCGTTTGGCCTTTTTCTCCAGATAGCCGGAGTAATTGCTTTCATAGGTATAGTAACGGCCGCGATCGAGCTCCAGCACCCAATTGACGACATTATCCAGGAAGTAACGATCGTGGGTCACCAAAATGACGTTACCAGTATATTCCTTCAGATAATTTTCGAGCCACGCCACGCTTTCCGCGTCGAGATGGTTGGTAGGTTCGTCAAGCAGCAGGATATCGGGCTTTTCAAGC
The DNA here is from genome assembly GCA_002403415.1 of Sphingomonas sp. UBA4766. Taxonomy (GTDB): domain Bacteria; phylum Pseudomonadota; class Alphaproteobacteria; order Sphingomonadales; family Sphingomonadaceae; genus Sphingomonas. The sequence goes on from DHHS01000090.1 coordinate 57,313, forward strand.
AGCAACTTGCACAGCGCCACCCGGCGCTTTTCGCCGCCAGACAGATTTTCAACCGACGCATCGCCGGGCGGGCAGCGCAATGCCTCCATCGCCTGCTCAAGCTGGCTGTCGAGGCTCCACCCGTCGACCGCATCGATCTTGGTCTGAAGGTCGCCCATTTCCTCCATCAAAGCGTCGAAATCGGTATCGTCCTTAGGATCGCCCATTTCCGCCGAAATCGCGTTGAACCGCTCGACCATTGCCGCGACCGGCCCGGCGCCCTGACGGACATTACCCATCACATCCTTGGTCGGGTCAAGCTGTGGTTCCTGCGGCAGATAGCCGACCTTGATACCGTCGGCGGGCCATGCTTCGCCGGTGAAATCCCGGTCGATACCGCCCATAATCTTCATCAGCGTCGACTTGCCCGATCCGTTCGGGCCGATGATTGCGATTTTGGCGCTCGGCAGGAATTGCAGGCTGATGTTATTGAGCACGGGCTTGGCCGCGCCAGGAAAGGTTTTGGTCAAGCCCTTCATCACATAGGTATACTGAACGGCCATGGCCGGAATGCTCCGTCGCTTGGGGTATCGGGATTTATGGCCGCGCATGTAGCGAGCGGGGCATGGCTTGGCAAACCCCGCCGCTTGCCTCTAAGTCGGGATCGACCGTTAACGCCGCGCCTGGTTTGCGCCGTGTCAGGAGATTTGCCGATGCGCCTTTCCGCCCCCGCCCTGCTCTGCGCGTCGCTGGTAACAGCGAACCTGTCCCCGGCAACCGCGCAACGCGTCGCCCCACCCGCAGCCCCAGCGGTCGACGCGCGCGTGGCGGCCCTGCGCGATGCTGCGCTTGCCGACACCACCGCCTATGACATTGTCGAGGGGCTGACCACCGAAGTCGGCCCGCGCCCCGGCGGGAGCGAGGCCGAAGCGCGGGCACGCGCCTGGGCGGTGGCCAAACTGACCGCGCTGGGGTTCAAGAATGTGCGGATCGAGACGACCATGAAGCGCACCTGGGCGCGCGGCGTTGAGACGGCAGCGGTCATTAGCCCCTTTCCTCAGCCGCTGCGGGTAACGGCGCTCGGCGGATCAGGGGCGACGCCCGCCGCTGGTATCACCGCCGATATCGTCTATTTCGCAAGCTTTGCGGAGCTGCAACGCGCGCCCGAGGGCAGCCTGATGGGCAAGATCGCCTTTGTCTCCAACGCGATGGTCGCGACGCAAGACGGCTCGAGCTATGGCGCGTTCGGCCCGGCGCGGTTTGTGGGCCCAAATATCGCCGCGAAAAAGGGCGCGGTGGCCATCGTCATCCGCTCGATCGGCAGCGACCATGGCCGCGGGCCGCACACCGGACAGACAAATTTCGAACCCGGCGTCACGCCCATTCCGGCGGGCGCGCTGTCGACATCGGACGCGGACAATCTCGCCCGCATGGTCGCGCGCGGCAAGCCAGTGCGGCTGCATCTGACGCTGACGCCGCGCGATCTGGGCATGACCGAGACCGGCAATGTCATTGCCGAAGTGCCCGGCACCGATCCAGGCGCCGGGATTGTCGTGATCGGCGGGCATCTCGACAGCTGGGATCTGGGCACCGGGGCGATTGATGATGGCGCAGGCGTTGCGATCACAGCGGCCGCCGCCCGGCGCTTGCTCGACGGCCCGGCGCCGCGCCGCACGATCCGCGTCGTCTGGTTCGGGGATGAAGAAACGGGCGGCGCGGGCTCCAAAGCCTATTTCGACGCCCATAAGGGAGAGCGGCATGCGCTGGTCGCCGAATCCGATTTCGGCGCCGACCGGGTATGGCGCGTCGCCTTCCGCCTGCCCCTGGCCGCCGCCGCAGTGAACGACCGGGTAGCAGCCGCCCTTGCCCCGCTCGGCATTGTGCGCTCGCGTGAAGCAGCGGGCGGCGGGGCCGATGTCGCGCCACTGGTGCGGGCCGGCGTCCCGGTGATCGACCTCAATCAGGACGGCACACGCTATTTCGATTATCACCACACACCAGAAGATACGCTCGACCGGATTGACCCGGTTCAGCTTCGCCAGAATGTCGCAGCCTGGACCGCAATGCTCGCTATCGTCGCCAATGCGCCAGAGGATTTCGGCAATGCGCCCGCGCAATAGCGGTTATGCGCTGGCCGCGTTCAGCGTGCTGCTGCTCGCCGGGTGCTCCCCAACGTCCGGCGGGCGGGGGACGCAGAATAATGCCGAGGCCATGGAAATGAAGGCGGACCAGATGGAGCAAACCGTCGAGGCTCAATCAAATGAGGCGGCGATGACCATGATGGAAAATGCGATGCCGCTCGCCACCAACAGCACCAACCCGGTCGTCGAGAACAGCACCGGCACGCCGTAGATCGCCACAGCATGGCGATATGGTCGGGGAGACAGGATTCGAACCCAGAATACCGTCTGCCCAGACCCACGGATTTCCGCGGTCTTGCAGGATTGCAGGGCTCTTGTGAATCGGTTGTGTGCTGGTGTCCAGTGCTGATCGCACACGGCTTCATAATCCGGCGCGCGCCTGGCGATCGCGCACCATTGCGACCAGATCCGATACCGGCATCAGCCAGCCTTGCTGGGCCTTGGTAAAAGTCTCGTGCAGCCCGCGAGGCAGCACCAGTTGGAGCCGACGCTGTTGCATCTCGTCCGTCTGGTTGGTGCTGATCGACGGTTCCAGTGTCAGCAGATGCTTGTCGGCGATGCGGTCGGCCTCGGCCAGCACCTGACGCCAGCGATCCTTACAGGTCGACTTGACGCCCAGCATCGTCAACAGGTCCCCCGGGAAGGTCGGATCTTGATAGGCGTCGGTGCCAGGAAACAGGAAGTCGGGCTTTGCCTTGCCCTCAGTCACGGGCGTGCGGTCGCTCCGCAGCCCCAGCAGGCCGAATAGACATTCGAGATGGTTCTCCAGCGCGCTGCCCGCTCGCGACTTGCGCCGGTTCTGCACCGATAGGCTGAACTTCAGGAAGTCATCGACTTGGGCGAATCCGCCCTGCAGCCGGTCACCGATCAGATGCCGCTCCATCGTCCGGAACAGCACTTCCTCGCGTTCCATCAGCGCCATCACGGCAGCGTCAGGGTCGGCGGCTAGGTCGATCTCACCAAGCGTGCCTCGGGCATAATCCGAGAATTCCCGCGTGGTTGGAAAACGGGCGCCGAAGCGGGCAAGCATCTGGTCGAGATAGTTCTCGTCGACCTGCTCGACGACAACGCCAATCTCTTCGAGGATCAGGCGCGAGGCGAACTCCAGGCGCACCTGATCGGCTTCAAGTTCGCCCTTGACCGAGAAGCCGGGCAGCATAGCTTCACCAACGCCGAACAGCCACAATAGCTGGTTCGCCACGGTCGATTCGCCCTCGGCGATGATGACCATCAGCGTTTCGTCGGGGCGCTGGGCGATGATAAGCAGGTCGCCCTCGGTGGCATTGTCCGACACCACGGTATCGGGAAAGTAGAGGCGGTATTCTGTGCGCGTCGGGTGCGCCCGCCGGGCGTCATACCAGCTGAGGAAGCCTTCATCGCGCAGCGGCTCGGGATCGTCATCGTTGAGATAGATGAAGACCGCAGGGATGTTGCGCTTGTCGTCGTCCCCCAGCATCGCCCGCAGTTTGCTGACCCCGTCAAACTCATGCTGGTTCGAGCGGTGACGATCGGCTTCGACCGCACTCAGAGTCTTCACCGCGAAATCCATGAAATATTCGGAAAGGTGGCCTTTCTTCATCCGCGCAGCTCGATCATCTGTTCATCTCCGCGGACCCAGGTTGCGAGTCGGTCGGCGGTATCGATCAGAGCCTGTGCTCCCCTGCCACGCAAGGTGCATTCCCAAACCATAGCCACCCGCCAGCCCGTATCGAGGAGCGCGGTCGTGTTCCGCGCATCGCGGGCGGCGTTGCCTTCCAGCTTCTCTCGCCAGAAGTCCGGGCGTGTCGCCGGAACGCGGCACAGTCCGCAGTCATGGGCGTGCCAGAAACAGCCATGAACCAGCACAACCGCGCGCCACCGTGGCAATACAATGTCGGGGCGACCAGGCAGACCGCGCACATCTGTGCGATAGCGCAGGCCACGGGCGTGCAGCGCCTTTCGGATCGTCACCTCGATCTTCGTGTCGCGACCGCGGATGCCGGACATCATCCGGCTGCGGGTCGCCGGATCGACGACATCGACCATTGCCGGTTCAGTCCTGCGGCAACTCGAACTGGAGCGGCTCGCCCTTCACCAAATGCATGATTCCCGGCTTCATCGCCGCCGCGACTTCGGCGACCAGCGGCACGACAACCGAGTTGCCGAACTGCTTGTAGGCGCGGGTATCCGACACGGGGATGCGGAAGGTGTCGGGATAGCCCATCAGCCGGGCGCACTCACGCGGCGTCAACCGGCGGGGATTCCGGCGCTTGCCCCGCGAGATCAGGATTTCCGATCCGTCCTTGTAATAGCGCGCCGACAGCGTCCGACTGGTATCGGTTGGGCCGACGACGCTGCAGCCAAAGCCGTTGCCAGCCTGGCGGTGCTTCTCGGCATAACCCTGCAGATACTGCCACAGGCGGTCTGTCAGCGTATATTTCTTCTGCACTTTGCCGTCAGTGCCGATGTAGCGGTGATCGTCTACATCCACTTCCTTCCCGTCCTCCGGATGTAGAATCGAGCGGAGACGCGGCCCCTCGGCCACCGCGGGCATCTTTGCCAGCACCTTATCCCAGTCAAAGCCCACGTCCTGCTGGAAACCCACCATCAGGATGCGCTGGCGATGCTGCGGCACAAAGCGGCGGCCATCGACGACCATCGGCCGCACAACATAGCCGAGCTTATTCTCCAGCACGTCCATGATGACGCGAAACGTGTTGCCGCCGTCATGGCTGAGGAGGTTTTTCACATTCTCAAGCAGGAAGGCCTTCGGCTGCTTCTCGGCGATGATGCGCTGCACGTCGAAGAACAGTGTTCCCTGCGTGGTGCATTCAAATCCATGTGGTCGACCAAGCGCATTCTTCTTGGAAACGCCAGCAAGGCTGAAAGGCTGGCATGGAAAGCCAGCCAGCAAAACATCGTGATCGGGAATTTCGCTAGCGTCGACCTTGGTGATGTCGCCGTGGATGCCATGGTCGTCGCCGAAGTTTTCTACATAGGTCTTCTGGGCATATTTGTCCCACTCGCTGGTGAATACGCAGCGACCCCCGGCTTCCTCGAAACCCAGCCTTATGCCACCAATACCGGCGAACAGGTCGATAAAGGTAAAGTCGGCTTCGTGCTCGTCGCGATACCCGGCCCGGTCGGCAATGACCTGCTGGAGCGCTGGCACGATAGCGGCCGGCACATCCGCTTCGCCACGTTCCCACCGTCCGATCTGCTTCGCCGTATAGTCGAGCCGTTCGGCTAACTCCTTCTGGGTGTAGAGGTCACGCGCCCTGGCCAGCACGTCGCGACGATCGGCGGTTATGTATTCGGTCATCACAGAGCCTCTGGGGAATCGTAGAGGACTTTTAGTCGCCTATTATTCCCCACGTCAACGGAAAACGCGGAACGATTATGGAACGATTGCAGAACATATGCCCCAATGGCTCGAGTGGCAAGCAATGGTTTGGCGGCATGTTGCATGCTCTCCGCGATAGAAATCTATTGTGACCGGCGTGGAAAAGTCCGGGATGGAACCCGTCTCCTTGACCAAGATAGCAGAGGGGAAAAGCCTCGCTGCAGCTCGGTCCTTAAGGAGAATGAGCATGCATGAACTTCGCCATATCGCGGCCGGGGCGATCATCGCCAACGCCGCCGACCACCCGGACATCCGCATCCTGCGCCGGGTATCGACACTGGAAGACTTCCCGCTGGCGCCGCGGGGTGACGGCCCCTTCCGGCGCGTTGGCATCGTCGACACGGAAACCACCGGGACCGACCCGCATACCGACGAAATCATCGACATCGCCGTCGTCATCCTGGAGGTTGACGCCGCCGGCGAGATCGTCGGCATAGCGTCGTCCGGACAGGCGCTGCGCGATCCGGGCATGCCGATCCCACCCCACATCACGCGGATCACCGGCATCACGGATGACGATGTTCGCGGCAAGTCTATCGATCTCGATCGGTTGGAAATGCGGCTGGCCAGCGCCGACGTGCTGATCGCGCACTACGCGCGGTTCGACATTGGCTTCGTCGAATGCCTGATGCCCGGCATCGCCGGCTCGGCCTGGGCGTGTTCGGCAAGCGATTTCGATTGGGTCGCGGCCGGGTATGACGGCTGCAAGCTCGGCCACCTGCTGATGCAGCTCGGCCGGTTCAACGGCGCTCACAGGGCCATGGCCGACGTCATCAGCCTCATCCACTTGCTGGCTCATCGGCTCCCCCATGGCGGCACGGTCCTCGGCGAGCTGCTGGCCAACGCCGAGCAGCCAACCGTCCGGTTCGAGGCAACCGGCGCCGCGTTCGAGCGAAGGGGCGTGCTCAAGGCACGGGGCTACCGATGGGATCCACGCGGCCGTGTCTGGTGGTGCGAGATCGCCCAACATGAGTGCGCCGACGAAGAACGGTGGTTCCGCGAGCACATCTGCCCGGCCGGTCCGCTGCCACGGATGCTGCCGCTCACATGGCGCCAGCGCCACCGCTGACCGACTTCCAGATCGGAGATTGACCGGGCCGGAATGACCATCGGCATCGGCGAACTGTCCTCAGAATTCCAGCCAAAACCCAAAACGGAGAATACTATGAACATCGACCTTCCCGCCGCACCGCGCGGACCGCGCAGCTACATCGTGCTCGACCTCGAATCCGCCGTGCTCGACGACACCGCACACCGCCGATATCAGCGAATGGAGCGCTGGACGCCAGGCGATGGCGACCAGCCCAGCAGGCGCAACTACACCCGCAGCGAGGATCCCCTCACGACGCCGCGCTGGGTTTTCCAGACCGTCACAACGGCGGCGCTGATGGTGATGACGGAACACCCGGATGGCGGCGTCGACGTCACCCGGCTCGTCAGCTTCTCGATGCCTGATCAAGACGAGCGCGGCGTGCTGGCTGCTATCATCAAGGAGCTCGGTGACGCACCCGCCGAAGCGGAACTCGTCACCTGGGCCGGATCGATGCATGACGTCCCGCTTCTGGTGGCAGGCTGCATGCGTCACGGGCTCACCCTGCCAACCGGCTGGAAGTGGTTGGCATTCGGCGGCGGCAACGGCGCGCGCAACCTCGACCTGGCCAGGACAATCACCGGCGGCTTCAAGATGAAGCCGATCCACATGTCGGAAGTCCTGGCGGCAATGGACCTGCCGGGCAAGATCACCGCGCCTCCCTTCGCGCTGGCCCGGTTGATCTATGCGGGTCGCTGGCAGGAAGTGCGCGAGGCGTGTGAGGTGGACGTCTGCTCGACAGCCCTATTGCTGGCCCGCTGGCGCCAACTTCACGATCCGCGCGCCGATGCCCGCGTCGTCGAAGACCGCATCTTGCGCCGCGTCGTCGAACTGATGCCGGATCGGAGCTACATCGCCGAGCTGCAGTCCCGGCGGGAAGTGCTGTTCGCAGCGCAGTGCAACAAGGCCGCGAACGATGCGCTGACGCTTGCGCCGTGGCTGGAGCAAGACGCAGCCTGACGCCGGCAATGACACTGGCGGCTATGCCGCCAGTGTCGTTTAAACATGATCCGGGTTCCAACGCTGTCCGATCGTTGGCGCCCGTTTCTCCTTCATCACCGGACAATTTTGACAATCGTGAAGACCGGCCTCGGGCACCGCGAATAGATCGGCGGCTGATGCACCGGCCGCGTCGTCTTATCTGCCCTCGATATCGACGACGACCGCGAAACCGGGGGACGGCTGGACGGCAACGGACCCACCATGCGCCGCGACGATCGCGGAAACCATTGCGAGACCTAGGCCATGTCCGCTGGTGGAACGGCTGCTGTCGGCCCGCGTGAAGCGCTGGAACAAAGTGGCCGCCGCTTCGGGCGACACGCCGAGGCCGTCATCGGCGACGCTCAAGCGAACGCTGGTGCCGATCCGTTCTAGCGCGACCGTCACCTTGGTGCCGGTGGGCGTGTGCGCGACCGCGTTGTCGAGCAGATTGCTGAGCAGCCGCTGGAGCAACCGGCGATCGCCCTGGATACTGATGCCCGGCGCGATGACGGATTCCAATCGATGCCCGCTGGCTTCCATGGCCGGTCGATAGACATCGACAAGGTCCGATACGAGCGCGCTCAGCGCCACGTCGGTGAATTGGGCGCGGGCGCTCATGCCCTCCACCTCGGCGATCCGCAGCAGTGCGGCGAAGACTTCCAGCAAGTCGCGCGCTTCTCTTGCGGCCGCCTCGATCGCCTCACGTTGAACCGCGCGGTCATCGCTCGCGAGTGCCTCGTCGAGACGGTTGTGCAGGCGCGTGAGCGGCGTGCGAAGGTCATGCGCCACGTCGCTCGACACCTGGCGCAGGTTGTCCATCAGCCCGGCGATCC
>DHHS01000078.1:0-36708 GCA_002403415.1 Sphingomonas sp. UBA4766
GGGGTTGGGGGATGGGGAGGAACTGGGCCGGTTGCTGAATGGCAGTTTACAGGCAACGCCATCGGGTTAGCGCCCTTCGATTGGACCCGTCGCCCCCGGCAGCTGTCGACCCAGAGGCGGTCATTCCCAGTCAGAGCAACAAATGTCTGCTTCCGTCGAAAGTCGCCAGCCGGCTTTCAGGAGCGAACACCGATCCCACTGATGACTGCAACTGGGTGGATTGCTGAACGTCCGGATCAATCTCCAAGCACAGCTCTCGCCAACCAGATGATCAGCCAGATCAGAGGTGCCAACGCCACCATTCCGGTCAGTGCCAGAACCGAGATGTTCGGCTGATCGGATTTGCCCTTTCCTGAGAAGGCAACCGCCCAGATCAGCACCCCGGCGAAGATGAACGGAAGAACCAAGGCCGAGGTAACATAGCGAAATGGAACTAGCGCTCGATCGAACGGATTGAGACGAGGTGGCGCATGTCTCAAACGCTTAAATACGCCGTAGCCGTCGAGATAGCTCTTTATCGAGACATTCTGCCCGGCAGCCATCTGCCTCGCCTCGTCCTTCGTCGGTTTAGAGATGCAGTAATCGTATAGCCTGAGCCCGGACCTACCATAGACTTCCTCGATTGCTTTTTGGGCGACCCCAAAGATATCTCGGCTGAAGTCAAAGTCTATCACGAAGCCTGCGTCGGGCGTGTAGACGACTTGAACCATGTATTTTGCCTCTGACGCATCCGATGCCATAGTCTTGAAGCGTAGGTATCTGAGAACCCCTCTGTCTACCATGACCGCCATCCCATATTCGTCATCGGTATCTTCAGAAGCCAGAACTGGCGTTCCGAGTTGCTTCGACAAGGTTGCTGCCTGCTGAATCAGATCGAAGTTGATCTCATGCTTTTGCAAATCGACCGCGCTGCCAGTCTCGGCGCATAGGCGTTTCAGCACAGACAGATCGAGACGGTCTTCTATGTTTCGCTCCAGAAAATCTCCAAAGTCCGGCCGGCTCCCAAGCGGTTCGCTGTGCGCCGTGAGATAGTAAAGGCCGGTTTGGGTCTCGAGCCATAGCTGATAACCGTCGGTAAGCTTCGCCAGGTTGCTCGGCTCAGGCTCTTCATTCAGCACAACAAAATGAGATCGCCACATTAAACAATTTTATCCCAAGGTGCGATGACCGCAATGGGGTCGCTTGCTGAATGGCAGGAATTTTCCAGAAGGAAGGCAAAGCCGCCATTCGCGGTTCAGTCTGACTGGTGACGGCTCCCGACCCACAACCTGACCCTCAGGAACCGGCTCAGCTGCAGCCGAGTTGGGAGGTTGAGCGGGCGAAACCTGAGAGTCGGATTTTGGCGAGAGAACTGCCGTTGAGCCTGTTCTAGGGGAATGACCGCTAAGTCCCACAACGTTGCCGTTCGTCGAAGCGCGGCAAGCGATGACCGAGCGGCATGGGGGCGACATCTGCCCAACCCTAATCCCGCAGCAGCTCGTTGATGCTCGTCTTCGACCGCGTCTGTGCGTCGACCTGTTTCACGATCACCGCGCAGTAAAGCGCGGGCACCCCGTTGCCGCCGCCAATCGTGCCGGGCACCACCACCGAATAGGGCGGCACGAAACCGCGGTGGACCTCGCCCGTCGCGCGGTCGATGATCTTGGTCGACGCTCCCAGATACACGCCCATCGACAGCACCGCACCCTCGCCCACCCGCACGCCTTCGGCCACTTCGGCGCGGGCACCAATGAACGCACCGTCCTCGATCACTACCGGGCCAGCCTGAAGCGGCTCCAGCACGCCGCCAATCCCCGCTCCGCCCGACAGGTGCACCCCCCGGCCGATCTGCGCGCAAGAGCCGACGGTGGCCCAGGTGTCGACCATGGTCCCTTCGCCCACATAAGCGCCGATGTTGACAAAGCTCGGCATCAGCACCGCGCCCTTGGCGATATAGGCGCCGCGCCGCACGATGCTGCCCGGCACTGCGCGAAAACCGGCTGAGCGAAACGCGGCTTCGCCCCAACCCGCGAATTTGGACGGCACTTTGTCGAACCACGCGCTGTCGCCGGGGCCGGGCATCACGGCGTTGTCGTTCAGGCGGAACGAGAGCAGCACCGCTTTTTTCAGCCATTGGTTGACGTGCCAGCCGCCCGTGCCATCTGGTTCGGCCACTCGCGCACTGCCTGCATCGAGCATCGCCAGCGCGGCATCAACAGCGTCGCGCACCTCGCCCGTTGTTGCAAAACTGACATTGTCGCGCGCGTCCCATGCGGCGTCGATGGTGGATTGCAGTGCGTCGGTCATGCGGCCTCCATTACCTCGTGCAGCCAGTGGCTGAGATCAGAAATCGTAAAGTCGATATAGTCGGGCGCGCCGCCCGGCGGCTGTTCAGATCCATTGTCGATCCACACCGTCGTCATCCCGATTGCCTTGGCGGGCGCAAGGTTGCGGGCCATGTCCTCGACAAACAGGCTTTCGGCGGGGTCGAGATCATAGGCCTCGCACAGCCCGCGATAGACTTGCGGCTCGGGTTTGGGGACGTAATTGGTCGCGTGGATGTCGTGGATCGCCTCAAAACTGTCGGACAGGCCCAGCCGGTCGAGCACCCGCGTGGCATAAGGCGCATCGGCATTGGTGAAAATCAGCTTGCGCCCCGGCAGCCGCGCAATCGCCGCGACCAACGGCGCGTCATGCTCCAACACGTCCATCTCCAGGTCGTGGACAAACTCCAGATAATGGTGCGGATCAACCCCGTGATGCGCGATCAACCCGGCAAGTGTTGTGCCCTTTTCATGGAAAAACTGCTTTTGCAGCGTGCGCGCCGCCGCCCAGTCGAGGGCGAGCAGATCGGCAATATACTGCGTGATCCGCGCGTCCATTTGCCCGGCGATATTGGTGCGCGCGGGGTAAAGCGTGTTGTCGAGGTCGAAAATCCAGTTTCGGATCGGGGCCAGGCGCGCAAGCATGGCCGTGGCCATAAGCGGCGCAGCGGATAGGGGCAAGCGGGGTGACGCGGGGGGCGCAGGCGCTTGCCGACACCGCTGAACTGCTACGCCCTGCCCAACGACGGAACCTCACCCAAAAGCGGCAAGAAATGGTTCATCGGCCGACGCAGCCAGGTCCGCCAGCCGGGCGGCGAGCGGGCCGCGCACCTGTTGCTTGACGGCGGTAAAGGCGGGTTGCGCAGCCATCGCTGCGGCGGCCACCCGCGCCTCGACCAGCAAAGCCTCCGGCGCGACCAGACGATCGGCAAGGTCCGCTGCCACCGCCTCGACCGGGCTAAGCGTCACGCTCGTCAATGTCAGGCGCCGCAACAGCGATGGTGCCAGTTCAGCCGTGATGACCGCCGTTGGCCCGGCGGGAAAGGGCACACCCGCCTTGGCTTCGGTAAGCCCTAGCTTGGCGCCGGCTTTGTCCGCCGCCAGCCGGTAATCGCCGCCCAGCATCAGCACAAAACCGCCACCCAGCGCATGGCCATTGACCGCCGCGACCACGGGCACCGGAATCGCGACCAGCTGCGCCACCATGCGCGTAATCGCCCGCACCATTTCATGCCGCGTTGCGCGATCACAAGCGACAAAGGCCCGCGTATCAACGCCCGCCGAAAAGGCGCTCCCCGCCCCCGTCAATACCACCCCACCGCGCGGTCGTTCGGCAACGGCCGCGGCAAAAGCCCCCTCCAGCGCGAGAATGGCGTCGTGATCGAGCGCGTTTACGGGCGGACGATCAATCGTGATCGTCCGGCATTGATCAACATCTTCCACCTGGACCGTCATATTCCTTACTCCGCCGCCGGCAGTTTCAGTCTGACCAGCAGCCCGCCCAGATCCTCACTCTCGTCCAGGTCAACGCTGCCTCCATAAATTTCCGCCACGTCGCGCACGATGGCAAGGCCTAGGCCGGTGCCCGGCTTGCCGGTGTCGAGCCGCGCGCCGCGATCGAACATGCGCACCCGCTCCGCCGCCGGGATGCCCATGCCGTCATCCTCAATCATGAATTCGACAAAGCGATCAGCGGGCTTCACTGTTACAAACACGCTCCCCCCGCCATATTTGGCCGCATTTTCGATGAGATTGCCCAGCATTTCGTCCAGATCCTGACGCTCGACATGCACTTGCAGATCGCGCGGACCATCGGCGTCGAAGCGAACATGCGGGTAAAGCCGCCCCACCGCACGCTCCACCGCTTCCAGACTAGGCCACACGGCTGCGCGGCTATGCGCATGACCACGGCGGCCAACGGCGCGCGCGCGGGCGAGGTGATGGTCGACCTGGCGGCGCATCGTCGTCGCCTCGCGCACCACGGTGGGCGCGAGGTCGGCGGCCTGCGCGGTCGCGGCATTCATGATGACGGTCAGCGGCGTCTTGAGCGCGTGGGCAAGATTGCCCGCGTGCCGCCGCGCTTCCTCTGCCTGCCGCTCATTATGCGCGACGAGCGCGTTGAGCTCGTCGACCATCGGCATCACTTCAACCGGCATTGGCGCTTCGATGCGGCGCACCGCGCCGCTGCGCATCCGGGCAATTTCTTCGCGGACACGGCGCAAGGGCCGCAAGCCGTAAACCGTCTGCAACCCAGCCATCACGATGAGGCCCAGCGCGAGCAACAGGAAGCTGATCCCCAAAATCTGCCGCAGCGCGCCGATTTGTGCATCGAGCGTATCGCGGCTGCCCGCCACCTTGAACCGCCAGCGCACCGGCGAGCCCGGCAAGGTCAGATCGCGTTCGACGATCCGCAGCTTTTCGCCCGCAAATTCGCGGCTGTCATGGAAATGGACGTCGCGGTCATTATTCGCATCGCCAAAGGCGAGTCGCCGGTCCCACAGCGAACGCGAGGGAAAATCCTCGCGCCCCTTCGCGCTGACTTGCCAGTATAGCCCCGAATAGGGCTCCAGAAAACGTTGATCGGCGGGCTCGCGGTTGAAGAATACTTCGCCTTCTGCATCCAATTGGGCAGAAACGACCAGCGCATTGAGCACATATTCAAGCTGATCGTCGAAATTGCGTGTCACCGCCTGCGTCAAAACCCGATCAAGCGCATAAGCGCCACCCGCAAGCAGCAGCGAAATCCAGATCGCTGCGATCAGGATCATCCGTCGGCTTAGCGATCCGGTGACCCGCGGCGCCGTGGTGCCGACCGCCGCGACCTCGCCGACGGCGTCAGCGTCAGCCATGCGGCTCATCAAGGCTATAGCCAAGGCCGCGAATGGTGGTGATGACATCCTGACCCAATTTCTTGCGTATCCGGGTCACGAAAACTTCGATCGTGTTCGAATCGCGATCGAAATCCTGATCGTAGATGTGTTCGATCAATTCGGTGCGGCTGACCACCTTGCCCTTGTGGTGGAGCAAATAGCTGAGCAGCTTATATTCCTGCGCGGTCAGCTTCACCGGTTCGCCCGCGCGCGTCACCTTGCCCGAGCGCGTGTCGAGCCGGACATCGCCCGCCGTCAGTTCGGACGAGGCATTGCCCGACGCGCGGCGAATGAGCGCGCGGAGCCGGGCGATCAACTCCTCCGACTGAAACGGCTTGGCGACATAATCATCGGCGCCCGCATCGAGTCCTGCGACCTTGTCCGACCAGCTATCGCGCGCAGTCAGCACCAGCACCGGCATTACCCGTCCCTCGCGCCGCCAGCGGTCGAGCACGGTCAGCCCGTCAATTTCGGGCAGGCCAAGATCGAGAACGATCGCGTCATACGCCTCGGTCGAGCCCAGAAAATGCCCCTCCTCGCCATCGGTCGCGAGGTCGATGGCATAGCCCGCCCCCTCCAGCGTGTTCTTGAGCTGCTGACCCAGATTTGGCTCGTCCTCGACAATCAGAACGCGCATATCGTCATCCCCCTCGTTAACGGCGCTCAGCGTCCGCTGCGGCCGATGATCTGGCCGGAATGACCGTCAACCTCGACCCAGATGACATTTCCATTGCGCAGGAATTTCAGCGTGTAAATCCCGGCACCCGAATCAAAGTCAAAGCCCAGATATTGCGCGCCGTGCATCGAGGGAAGCACGCGGTTCTCAATCTCGCGCACCGGGAGCAATTTGCCAGAGCGCATCGCGTCAAACACCTCGCGGTGCTCATCACGGCGCTGCGCCTCGGCCGGGCTGGCAAGGGTCGCCGCCGACACGCCCGCGATCAGCAAGGGGACGAAAGATTTCATCATCATGCGATTTGGCATAGCCACAGCGCATTGAATAGCCAATGAACGCGTGTCGATGCTCGCATTAAGGTGGTTGCTGATGAATCCGCTGTTCGCGATGGTCCTTGGCCTCATGCCCGTGGCGGCGCGCGCTGAGGAACCGATCCAATATCAACTGTCGATCAGCGCCGCTGAAGCTGCGCCGCGCATCACCGTGACAATGACCCTGCGCGGCGACGCGGACGGCACGACCGAGCTCGATTTGCCGAGCAACTGGGCCGGGAGCAATGGGCTGTGGCGCAATGTCGGCGGCTGGCGCGTACGCGGTGGCACAATCAGCGACACCGCCAAGCCGGAGGTGAAGCGCATCCGCCATGCCCCGCACGCACGGCTGACCATCCGCTACGACGTCACAGACCCCGATCCCTTGCCGCCCGGCGCTGATTATCACAAGGCACTGCCATGGATTGAACGCGACTGGATCACGCTCCACGGCGAAGGCGTTATTGTCATCCCGAGCGGCGGGCAGGAGCGCCCGGCGCGGTTCGGCTGGGGCCGCCTGCCCGCCGGGTGGCGCGTCGCGAGCGATCTCGATACGCCGCCTGCGGACCTGACCGCGAACAAGGTCGCGACGGCCATCTTCATCGGCGGGCGCGACCTGCGGCTGATCGAGCGCCGCATCGGCGCGACCCCGCTGCGCCTTGCGCTGCTGGGCCAATGGGCGTTCTCCGACGCGCAGCTCGCCGATCGCGCCCTGGCCGTAATCTCGGTCGAGAATGCGATGCTTGGCGCAAGCCCAATCCCATTCCTCGTCACGCTGACGCCGCTCACCCAGCCAAGACCGACCTCGCTTTCCTATGGCGGGACTGGCCGCACGGCAGGCTTCGCGCTCACGGGCACCCCCAACATGCCGTTTCGCGATCTACCCCGGCTGCTCGGGCATGAATATGCGCATCGCTGGTTCAAGAGCACCGGCGACGACGACGCCAACGGTTACTGGCTGACCGAAGGCTTCAATGACTGGTTCAGCGCGCAGGCGATGCTGCGCACCGGCGACTGGACCGCTGCACGCTGGGCCGAGGAACTGAACGCGGTGCTCAAGCGGCATACGACCTCGCCCGCGCTGGCACTGACCGCGCAGCAGCGCTTCGATCGCTTCTGGACCGATCAGGCTGCGTCGCAATTCCCCTATGACGAGGGGCAGCTGACCGCGACGATCATCGACGCAGCGCTGCGACGCTCGGGCAAGCCTGGGTTGCTGCCGCTGCTTGTCGCCCTGAACCGAGCGGGCGGACTTGGCGACCGGGCTCGCGCCGAAGCGGCGATCGAAGCCGCCCTGCCCGGCGCCCTGGCCACGACGCAAGCGATGTTGACCCGCGAGGGGCTGGCGCGACTTACCCCCGATCTGCTGCCTTGCGGCACGATCAAGGTCGAAAGCGGGGCACCGCAGTTCACACTGGACCCCAGCCCGATCCCCTGCCCCGCCCTTGCTGGACCCGCGCCAGCGCCCTAAGCGCGCTGCTCATGGCAGCACCAATTCTCTCTTACGAAAATCTCGGGCTTGTGCAGGGGTCGGGCTGGTTGTTTCGCGGGCTCGACATCCATGTGGGCGCGCGCGACCGGCTGGCGCTGATCGGCCGTAATGGCGCGGGCAAGACGACACTGCTCAAGCTCATCGCAGGGGCGATTGACTGCGACGAGGGGCGGCGTACGATCGTGCCGGGGACCAAAGTGATCCTGCTCGAACAAGACCCCAGCGTCGCGGGCCACCCGACCTTGCGCGATTTCGTGATGGCGGGCGACGATGCGCCGCTCGCCCATGCGGCCGATGCGATTGCCGACCAACTTGGCATCGACCTGAACCGCGAAGCGGCGAGTGCCTCGGGGGGCGAGCGGCGACGCGCAGCGATTGTGCGGGCCCTGGCGCAGGGCCCGGACGTCATGCTGCTCGATGAACCGACCAACCATCTCGATATCGCCGCGATCGAATGGCTCGAAAACTGGCTCGCACGCTATAATGGCGCGTTTATCGCGATCAGCCATGACCGGACCTTCCTCACGCGGCTGACCCGGCAAACGCTGTGGCTCGACCGGGGGGCGATCCGCCGCGCCGAAATCGGCTTTGGCGGGTTCGAGGCATGGACGGAGCAAGTCTATGCCGAGGAAGCACGCAATGCCGAACGGCTCGATGCCAAGCTGAAGATCGAGGAGCACTGGCTGCTACGCGGTGTGACGGGACGCAGGCGGCGCAATCAGGGGCGGCTTTCCAAGCTAAAGGAAATGCGCGCCGAACGCGCGGCGATGCTGGGGCCACAGGGAGCCGCAAACCTCGCCATCGCATCCGACGACGCCAAGACCAAGGTCGTGATCGACGCGAAGGGCGTGACCAAGGCCTATGGCGATCGCACCATCATCCGCGACCTCAGCCTGCGGGTGACGCGCGGCGACCGGATTGGCATTGTCGGCAGGAATGGGGCGGGCAAGACGACGCTCATTCGTCTGCTGACCGGTGAGGTAGCCCCCGACACCGGCAGCGTGCGGCTCGCCAAGACGCTCGACGGCGTGGTGATTGACCAGCAGCGCAAGCTGATGGCGCCCGAAAAGACGATCCGCGATGTGCTGGCGGATGGCGGCGACTGGGTCGAAGTGCTGGGGGTAAAAAAGCATGTTGTCGGCTATCTCAAGGAATTCCTGTTCGACGGTAACATGGTCGACGCCAAGATCGGCACGCTGTCAGGTGGGGAGCGGTCGCGGCTGTTGCTCGCGCGCGAATTCGCGCGGCCGTCGAACCTGCTCGTGCTCGACGAGCCGACCAACGACCTCGATCTGGAAACGCTTGACCTGCTGCAGGAAGTGATCGGCGATTATGGCGGCACCGTGCTGATCGTCAGCCACGACCGCGACTTCCTCGACCGCACGGTGACGATGACGCTGGGGCTCGATGGGTCGGGGACGGTCGATGTCGTCGCGGGCGGCTATGCCGATTGGGAAGCCAAGCGGCGACCGGCGGCGGAAAAGAAGGTGGCCAAGGCGGCCGCCGTCGCACCGCCCCCGCCCGCCCCGAGCAAGACCAAGCTGACCTACAAGGACCAGCGCGATTACGACCTGCTACCGGGCCGGATCGAGGCTCTGGACGCCGCAATTGCCCGCGACGAGGCGGCGTTGGCGGACCCGGGGCTGTATACCAAGGACTTCGCGCGGTTCGAAGCACTGACCAAGGCGGTAGAGGCAGCGCGGGCAGAGAAGGATGCGGCGGAATTGCGCTGGCTGGAACTGGCGGAAATGGTGGAGGGGTAAGGGCGGTTCAGCCAATTAGTTGTGCCCCCGGTACCAGGCCGGGATCAGGGTTGGGGAAGCGAGGAGCTAGCCTCTCACCCCTTCGCCAGCACCGCCGCCAGCGCCTTCGCCGGCACCCGGTCCGCAAACCCCGGATCGGCCAGCGCCGCAGCGATGTTCGCCTTGGCCGCACCCGCATCGCCCGACTCCGCCAAAGCCTGCGCCAGATGCCAGCGCAAGCCGCCATGCCCCGGCGCAATCGCAACCGCCTTGCGCAACAGCTCCACCGCCTGCGCCGTGCCGCCAATCTGATACGCGACCCAGCCATAGGCGTCGACCACCGCCGGGTTGAGCGGGGCAAGCGCATAGGCCGCGGCGGCATAGACTTGCGCAGCCTCCTCCTCGCCCGCGCCTGCATAGGCGAGCGCGAGTTCCGCCAGCAGCGCGGCGTCACGATTGCCGATGTCGGCCCGTAACCCCTCCAGCGTGTCGATCGCCGCATCCCACTGCGCCCCGGCAATCTGCCAATGGCCGATCAGCCGACGCGCTGCGACATTACCCGGATGCTGCGCCAGGAACAGCGCAACCACCACCGCCGCCTTGTCGCGCTTGCCGGTCGCCTCCAGCGCCTCGACCGAGCGCAGCATGGTGGGTTCATCGAAACGCAGATTGGCCGCGCGCGCATAGGCCGCTGCCGCCTCATCAAACCGCTTGAGCGTCATGAGGGTGTCGCCCAGCGCCAGTTGCGCCTGCGGCGCGCCGGGATAGGCGCGGGCGATGATTTGTGCCTGCCGCAGCGCCTCGGCCGTCATTCCCCGAAACAACAACCCGCGCACCAGATTGACGCGCGCCACCGGCGATCCCGGCGCATCGACGGCGGACTGTGCAAGCATGGCGAGATCGTCATCGGTGCCGAATTGAAGGGCGGCCGCCTGCACCGGGATTGCCGAGCGGTCGAGGAAACGCGCCGCCCAGTCGCGCTCACCGGTTGCCTCCAGCGCGCGGCCAACCAGTTGGAGCGCATAGCTGTCCGCATCGCTCCGCAGCACCACCGGACGCAAGGCGGCAATCGCTCCGCGCGGGTCTCCCCCTTCAAGCAGGGCAGCCCCCAGCAAGCGGCGCGCGACCAGGTTCATCGGCGCCGCCGCCACCACCGCGCGCCATTTCCCAATCGCCTGCTGATAGCCTCCGGTGGCATAATCGAGCACGCCCGCCAGCAGCAGCGGCCCCGGCCGCCCGTCAAGCGCACCGCCAGTACGTTGCAACAACGCGCGTGCGAGATCATTCTCGCCGGCGCGCGCGGCCATCACCGCTTGCAGGTATAGCGCGTCGGCACTGCCCGGCCGCGCGGCGAGCGCCCGGCGGCTGGCGCGCAGCATGTCGCGGTTGCGCCCTGCATCGCCCAGCGTAGCCGCATACGCGATCAGCGTATCGTGCCGCCACGGATCAACCCGCAGTGCTTCCTCAAACCACGGGAGCGCGGCGACCAGCCCATATTGGCCGCGCACCAGCTCTGCCCGCAGTGTGAGTGCATCAACGCGGCGGCGGTCCATCGACAGCGCGCGCGTCGCGGCATCAATCGCGCCGCCGACATCGCCGACCTGCTGGCGTACCCGGCCCAGTTCAACCCAGGCAGCAGCATCGCGCCCGCCCACCTCGCGCAGCAGATCGGTCAACACGATCTGCGCGGCGGGCAAGTCGCCCTGCGCCGCCAGCGCCCGCGCCGCTACGCGCAGCGCATAGCGGGCATAACGCGGGCCGGCCTTGCGCACTTCCTTTAGCGCGGCCTTGGCATCGCCCTGCAGCAGCAGCGCTTCTGCGCGCAACTGATGGGCGCGGCCCATGTCAAACCCGGCATCGCGTGCGCGGCCCAGCGCGGCTTGCGCGGCCAGCCCCTCGCCCAGCGCGAGATAGGTGCGGGCGAGCACGGCATGCGCCAGTGGCCATTTCGGATCACTACGGCTTGCTTTCAGGGCCCAGCTTCGCGCAGCGGTGGCATTGCCGCGTTCCAGCAGGGTGAGGCTGGTCGCGAGCTGTTGCCGGGCGGGTTCGCGGCCCCCCGCGGGCACGCGGGTCATCCACAGCGCCCCACCGCCCAGCGCAAGCACAAGGGCGGATACCGCCGCGATCACGGGCATCTTACGCATGGAGGTCGTAGCTCTTCAAAAGGTCGTAAAGCGTCGGGCGGCTGATCCCGAGCAGCTTTGCGGTGTTGCTGATATTGCCGTCGCTGCGGGCAAGCGCATGGGCGATGGCGGCCCGGTCGGCTGCTTCGCGCACCGCCTTCAGGTTAAGCGGCGCGGCGGGCGCGGCACCAGGCAGATCGAGGTCGGCGGCAAGGATATGCTTGCCCTCTGCCATGATGACCGCGCGTT
Organism: Sphingomonas sp. UBA4766; assembly: GCA_002403415.1. Classification (GTDB taxonomy): domain Bacteria; phylum Pseudomonadota; class Alphaproteobacteria; order Sphingomonadales; family Sphingomonadaceae; genus Sphingomonas. The sequence goes on from DHHS01000078.1 coordinate 11,770, forward strand.
TGATGCGATTTTCCAGCTCGCGGACATTGCCGGGCCAGCCCCATCCCTCAATCGCCGCACACGCCTCCGCCGACAACCCAACCACAGCGGAGTGCAGCGCCTTGGCATGCTTGGCAACGAAATGCCGCGCGAGCAGCACGGCGTCGCCCGGCCGCTCGGCCAGCGAGGGGATCCGCACGACAATCTCAGCGAGCCGGTAGTATAAGTCATCACGAAAGCGCCCATCGGCGATCATTGCGTCAACATCCTGATGCGTTGCGCACACGATCCGGGTGTCCACCGCAATCGCGCGGCGGCCGCCGATCCGCTCGATCACCCGCTCCTGCAAAAACCGCAGCAGCTTGACCTGAAGCGGGAGCGGAATGTCGCCCACTTCGTCGAGGAACAAGGTGCCGCCCTGTGCCTGTTCGATCTTGCCTTCGGTCGTCTTAATAGCGCCCGTGAAAGCGCCCTTTTCATGGCCAAACAACTCGCTTTCGAGCAGAGTATCGGGAATGGCGGCGCAATTGATCGCAACGAAAGCGCGGTCGCGACGTGGGCTGATCTCGTGCAGGGCGCGCGCCAGCAATTCCTTGCCCGTCCCGCTTGCGCCCAGCAACATCACCGATACATCGGCGGCGGCCACCCTTTCGATCGTGCGAGTGACTTTGAGCATCTCGGGGCTGGCCGAAACAATACCGCCCAGCCCGGCCGCCACGCCCCCGCGCGCCGCCAGCCGCCGGTTCTCCGCCTCCAGCGCGTGGACGTGGAACGCGCGCGCCACGATCATGCCGAGTGCGTCAATGTCGATCGGCTTTTGGTAAAAGTCCCACGCGCCCGCGCTTATCGCCCGCAGCGCGCTCTCGCGCGCGCCATGGCCGGAGGCGACGATGACTTTGGTGTCGGGCTTCAACCGCAAAATCTCGGCCAGCGTCGCAAACCCCTCGCTCACGCCATCGGGGTCAGGCGGCAGACCAAGGTCGAGCGTGACGACATCTGGCTCCTCGGCGCGCAGCACATCAATCGCCGAGCGACGGTCGGCGGCGACCAGCACCTCATACCCCTCATAGGCCCAGCGCAATTGCCGTTGCAGGCCCAGATCATCTTCCACAATCAGCAGTTTGCGCGCTGTCATGCCGCCGCCTCCATCGCTTCCCCGATCGCGGCGGGAAGGGTGATGCGAAAGCGCGTGCCCGCCCCCTCGCGGCTGTCCACACTCACGCTGCCGCCCATCGCCATTGTCAGTTGCCGCGCCTCGAACGCGCCAAGGCCAAAGCCGCCGACTTTTGAGGAAACAAAGGGTTTGAACAATTGATCGCGCACAAACACAGCGCTCATGCCTGCACCCTGATCGGTCACGTCGATGATGATATCGCTGCCCTCCGCACCCACACGGATCGAGACCGGATCGGCACTTGCGCTGGCATCGATCGCGTTTTGCAGCAGATGGTCGATCACTTGTTCCAGCCGCCCGGCATCAGCCATCGCGGTGCACGCCTTGTCTCCGCTTACGGTAATCGCGTGCTGCGCCCGGCGCCGCGCCGCCACACGCTGCACCAGCCGCAGCACGCCGACCGGGGCCATCGCCTCTGGCCGGGGCTGATGGTGTTGCGACAGCCGCGCGAGCAGATCATTCATCCGCGCCGCCGATTCTTTCAGCGTTGCGACCATGTCGGCGCGAAAATCGGGGTTGTCGGCATGGCGTTCGGCATTGCGCGCGACGAGGCTCAACTGGCTGACCAGATTTTTCAGGTCATGCATGATGAAGGCAAAGCGGCGGTTGAACTCGTCAAAACGCTGCGCCTCGGCAAGGGCATGTTGCGCGCGGGCCTCGGCCAGATAGCTTGCGACCTGACGCCCGGCGAGGCGTAGCAGATCGAGATCCTCCCAATCGGGTGCGCGGTTCACCGGCGGACGTGCGAGCAGGATCGCCCCAGTCAGCTTGCCGAAATGAAGCAACGGCACGAGTACCCAGGCATCGGCCCGCGCCAGCATCCAGCCCGGGACGGCGGCGTGCTCGTCGGCATCGCAATCCCCTTCGCGCACGGCATCAAGGGCGACGATCCGCCCGGTCTCCTCGAGAAATGCGGGGAGCACCGCCTCGGTCGCGGGCGCCTCCCCCGTCCAGTTCCACGCCGCCCCCTGCCCCAGCCCCGCGCCATCGCGCACCAGCAGCAGCCCGGCGGTCGAATCGGTAAGGTCGGCGACCGCTTTGACAATGCGGACCTCTAGCGGGGCGGCGTCTTCCCCGGGCTGGCCCAAAGTGTCGGTAAAGCCGAGCCACGCCTCGCGATAATCATAACGGTGCGCGAACAAATGCTTGGCGAGCTTCACTCGCGTCCACGCGCGCAACCACGGGGTCGACAAAATGCCAAACAGCGCGGCGGTACTGCCAAACACAAATGCGGTCTGCACGATCCGCGCCGACGGACCGCTGATCGTGGCGAGCAAACTCGTCGCCAACGCCATCGCAATCACATACAGGCCGATCGCGGCCAGCGAGAGCGATTGATACGCGACCGTGCGCGAGAATTGCAGCCGCCAATCGCCATTGCGGTGCACCGCCAGCGCAAAGACGGGCGCGAGCGACGCCATTGCCAGCCCACGCATCGCGATCAGCTCTACCGGCCAGCGCGCCTCAGCATAGCTTGCGGCATAAAGCGCCAGATCAACCAACCACATCATGGCAAGCGCAGCCACCACCAGCATAATGCCGCCCCGCGCACGGGGCACCACGGCGGTGTAGAGGTGATGGACCAGCAGCAACGCGCTGACCGCGACCATCATTTGCAGCACGGTGCGCGCCGCGATCAACGCGGCTCCATCTGCGACCGGGAGCGCAGCCTGCACCAGCGCCAACGCGCCAGCGGCCAGGTCAATCGTCGCGACAACCCCATAGACGATCAGGATCGCGCCGCTTTCCGGGCCGTGCCGATCACGACGCACCAGCGCGAACATGAATGCGAACCACGCCAGATTGCGGAGCGCCTCCAGCAATTGCGCGGTCAGATCGGTCGCGCCAATCCCCGCCACCGCCAGCGCCCACAACGCCATTGCGCCCAGCGCTAGCACAAACGCCATACGCGGCAGGGCGGCGGCGGCATGCCTGATCTGCGACAGCGCGAGCAGGCCGAACAGCAGCGCCGCCAGCGCGTGCCCCCAGAGGATCACCGCGCTCCCTCCGGCCAGAGCACGACCCGGATCGTCTGAATAAGGATCAAGAGGTCGAGGAAGGGCGAGTAATTCTTGGCGTAATAAAGATCATATTCCAGCTTTTGGCGCGCATCCTCGATCGACGCGCCGTAAGGGTAGTTGATCTGCGCCCAGCCGGTGATCCCCGGCTTCACCATATGCCGTTCGGCATAATAGGGCAGCTTTTGCTCCAGATCCTCGACAAACTGCGGGCGTTCGGGGCGCGGGCCGACAAAGCTCATCTCGCCCTTCAGCACGCTCCACGCCTGCGGCAATTCGTCAATCCGAACCTTGCGGATGAAGCGACCGACGCGCGTGATGCGCGGATCGTCTTTTTCCGCCCACACCGCCTTGCCCGCCACCTCTGCATCCTGGCGCATCGAGCGCAATTTGATGATGTCGAAGCCGACATTGTATAGTCCGACTCGACGCTGACGGTAAAATACCGGGCCCTTGCTCTCCAGCTTGATGGCGATGGCCGTCACCGCGATCACCGGCATCGTCAGTGCCAGCAGCACCAGACTTGCGGCAATGTCGAACAAGCGCTTGAACGCGCTCGACAACATGCGCCCCGATGAAAAGCCGTCGGAAAAGATCAACCAGCTCGGATTGACGCTGTCGAGGTCGACCCGGCCTGTCTCCCGCTCCAGAAAGGTCGAGATTTCATTAACATGAACGCCCGTCGTCTTGATCCGCAACAGATCCTTGAGCGGGAGCGAATTGCGCCGCTCCTCAAGTGCAAGCACCACTTCGCTGGCGTTAAGCAGCACAACATGATCGGCCAGATTGTAAATCGCGTCGCGCGCAATCGCTTCTGGGATCACGCGATTGGCCTCTGACATCGACACATAGCCGACTACGACGAACGCTGATCCCGGCGTTTGCGACAGCATTTTCAGCCGCTGCGCCCGTGTGCCCGCGCCCAGCACAACGATGCGCCGCTTGAATGCCTGACTCCCCAACGTTTTGCCCAGCAAAATGCGCAACGCAATCAGCCCGACGATCGACAACCCCATCGCATAGAGCAGATTGGACCGCCAAAAGGTGAGTTCCGGCAGCAGGAAGAAAATCGTCGCCTGAAAAATGACCCCCAGCGACACCGCCACAATCAGCCGCGCGGTCGCAAAGCGCAGCGATTGCAAAGCACCCGCGCTATAAACGCCGACCGCAATCATTGCCGTTTCCAGTGTTGCGACAAACACGGCAATCTGGGGAAGCCGCATGTAAACTGGCTCGACCAGCATCCCGATCTGGCCCGCACGGATTACCCAGCCCATTTCGGCGGCCGTCGCCAGCACGATCAGGTCGAACAGGCCGAGCAGCAGCACCGCGTTGGGCACATAATGTTTGAACAGCCGGATCATCGCGCAAATGCTCTAGCAGCACAGTTGTAAACAAATCCGACACAAACCGCGCCTATCGTATTTTTCTCGCGCCATTCTCGACTCCGGCGATTGCCCCCCGCTCGCCGCAACCCCGTTTGCTTTGCCTGTCCGCCACGCTAAGGCGCGCTGACTTGCCGGAGGGACATTGATGAACAACGCAACACCGATCATCCCGGTCATCCTTTCTGGCGGGTCGGGCACCCGGCTATGGCCAATGTCGCGGCCGGAAATGCCCAAGCAAATGCTGCCGCTGACCGCTGATGAGACAATGCTGGAGCTCACGGCTCAGCGCACGCCCACCGGCGCGCAATTCGCCGCGCCGATTGTGGTCGCCAATGCCCGCCACGCCGATCTGGTCGAGGCGCAATTGGCAAACGTCGGCACGCCTGCGCAAGCGCTGATCCTTGAGCCGGTTGGGCGCAACACTGCGCCGGCGATTGCGCTGGCGGCGCTCGCGGCCGGCGCGGGTGCTGCGCCGCTGCTGGTCATGCCGTCGGACCATGTGATCGCCGATGTCGCTGCGTTCCACGCCGCCATCGCCCGCGCGCTGCCGGTGGTGGAGGCAGGCTGGCTCGTAACCTTTGGCATTGCGCCGAACGCGCCGGAGACCGGCTATGGCTATATCGCGGTCGCAGACGAGATTGCAGTCGGCGTCCACCGCGTCGCCCGCTTTGTCGAAAAGCCGCCGCGCGACCGGGCGGAGGCGATGCTTGCCGAGGGCGGCCACTATTGGAATGGCGGGATTTTCCTGTTCCGCGCCGATGCATATCTGGCCGCCCTTGGCGAGCATGCGCCCGACATGCTGGCGGCAGTCGAGCGGGCAGCGGGTGCAGCGCGCCGCGACGGCACGCGGATTTACCCCGATGAGCACGCCTTTGCTGCCTCGCCCGCCGATTCGATCGACTATGCTGTCATGGAACGGGCCGCACGCGTCGGCTGCGTCCCCGTCGATATGGGATGGAGCGATGTCGGCAGCTGGGACGCGCTGCACGCGCTTGGGGCAGGTGACGCGAGCGGCAATAACTGCCGCGGCAATGTGGTCGCGCTCGACAACGCCCGATGCCTGTTGCGCTCCGACGGGGTGCGGATCGCGGCCGTCGGAATCTCCGACCTGATCGTCGTCGCCAGCGGCAACGATGTGCTTATCCTGCCACGCGGCAGGTCGCAGGAAGTGAAGCGCTTGCTGGACGCGATGAGGGATCGGTCTTGACGGACGCCGCGCCCTCCCGACCCGCGCTGATCCTTCGCGAATATTCGGACGACCTCGCCCCTCATTTCCACGACATCAACATGGAATGGATCGAGGCAATGTTCGTGATGGAAGATCTGGACCGTGCGGTTTTGCGCGATCCACGCGGCAAGATAATCGAACCCGGCGGCGTGATCTTGTTCGTGGAAGCGGTTGGCATCGGCATTGTCGGCACATGCGCGCTGAAAAGGAGCGGCGATGGCGACTTTGAGCTGACGAAAATGGGGGTCCGGGCCGACGCGCGCGGGCTGGGCGCTGGTGCGTTTCTACTGGCTGAGACCATTGCGCGGGCCAAGGCGATGGGCGCCGACAAACTCTATCTGCTGACGTCAAGCCGGTGCGAAGCGGCCATTCACTTATATGAGCAGGCGGGGTTCGAGCATGATACGGAAATCATGCGCGATTACGGCGCTCGCTATGATCGTTGCGACGTCGCCATGCGCTATCGCCCGCGCTGAGCCGCAATGACCGTCACCCCGTCGATCCGATGCACGCGACGACCAAGCGCGGGGGGCAGGCGCGCAGGCAGTTTACCATCCTGCACGATCACTAACTGGCCTGCGGGCACCCTACCGCGCACAAACGCTGCTCTTTCAGCCGCCAACCGGCTGCGCGCCGCCGCTGGCACCCGCGCGGTATAGGTAAATCCGACGGGCCGCCGCGCCAGCACCGCGCGCCACGTCGCTTCCTGTAGCATAGCTGCGTCAATCGTCGGATCGGCGGGCGTAAAGTCCACCTGCCGCGCCGCCGCGATCAGCGCTGGCCAACGCGGGTCGCGCGTGCGGCGAAAGATGGTGCGATCATCGGCGCGCGCACTCGTGGCCCGGATCGCGGCAACCATCGGTGCCAGATCAACTCCCTGAACCGCAGTCGCGGCAGCGAGCAATATCGCGGCTCGCGGCAGCGCTAGCACGCTGATGATCGTAGCATAGGCGAGCGTATAGGTCACGGGCCAGAATAGCCGCCCGCTTGCCCGAACCGGATCGAGCGCGTCGATGAGCCATGCCGGCGACGCAAACACCGCCACCGGCTTGCCCCACAGGATCGGGGCCGGACCAATCGCTACTACTGCCACCACCGCAAAGCCGGGCACCAGCCAACCAAGCGACTGCACCGGTCCCCGCCGCGTCGCCAATGCCAGCAACACCAGCGCGATCAACCCCGCGCCCAGATATTGTAATCCCTCATACCCCCGGCCCCGATCCTCTGGCGAGGAGGGCAAGATCGCCGAATAGCTAGGATTAGCCGGATTCCACCACGCATCGAGCGCCATCGGAAACGCGCCATATGTGCCGGTTGACTGAAAGCCGCCGCCAAAAATCCCCTGCCCCGCAAGCAAGAGCGCGATGAGTGCCGATACCAACAACCCTTCACCCAGCACCCGCGCCACTGCCCCCTGCACCAGACGCCGCAGCAAAGACCCGCCCCAGATGCTCGCCACCATCAGCAGCAAATAGCTGTGCACCAGCGCCGCCACCCCCAGCACCGCCAGCCACAAGAGCGGCCGCGCGGCCCGGCGCGGCTCCACATATACCCACAGTGCCCATAGTATCAGCCACTGCGCGCACAGGCTGGCATGGCCATAGCGATTGAACAGCATCGGCATCGCCGCCAGCAATACCGTGCCGAACCATGCCGCCAGCCCATCGGGCGCCTGCGGGCGCACCAGCGCCCAGGCAAACACGACTTGCAGCACCACGCAGATCGCCAGCCACGGCCCGACAAATTGCGCCCCCGGCGGCAACCACCCCGCAAACGGCCCCAGCAAGAGCCCGAGCAGCGGAATCGAATCCGTCAGTAGCAAGCTCGTCCCATCCGGCGCCAGCAGCATTGGATTGTGCAGCGACGGCCAAGCCCCGCCCGCCAGATACGCCGCCAGCCCGATCGCGCTTTGCCCGCGGTCATTGCCATCGAGCAGCCAGCCGATATTGCGCGGGTCGATGATCTGTGGGTGCATCCACGCAGCAAACAGTGCGGCGGCAGTCGCGAGGAGGAGGGCGAAGGTCGAGACGAGACGCATGGCAATTTATCTACACGATTTGTTTTGCAAGTACTGCCTGCCCCTGATGGCCACCGTAACCGCGCCGATTGGGGCGCTGGCGCCTCCTGCCATGCTTCGACTCCGGCGCACAATGTGGCTAAGCTTTGACGTGCTGAACCTGATCAGGAGGCCGATGATGCCGACACCGATGCGCTTGCTTGCCACCATCTTTTTCGCTGCGACGACTGCCGCCGCCAACGCGCAACAGGCATCGCCCGGCATCAAGCGCGAGGCGACGCAGCCGCTGCGCGATACGCGCATCGAACGCGAAAAAATCCCCGAGACGCTGCTACTGGCGATCTCCGCGCCCTACAGCCTCGAAAACACGCGAAGCTGCGCGCAGATTACCGAGGAAGTGCGCAAACTGACCCTGGCGCTGGGCGACGATGTCGATGTGCCGGGCAAAGCCAAGGGCGAGGGCGCCTATATCGCCGCCGCCGCCACCCGTGCGGCGGTCAACACGCTGATCCCGGGGCTCGGGCTGGTGCGGGTCATCACCGGCGCCGACAAGGCGCAGCGCCGGGCAGAAGCTGCCGCCCATGCGGGCACGGTGCGGCGCGCGTTCCTGAAGGGATTGGGGCTAACCAAGGGGTGCCGCGTGCCCGCCGCGCCCACTGCTGATGCGCTGGCCGATAAGCCTGAGCTGCCGCCGGTTGAGGAAAAGGCGAAGTAACCCAAGCTCAGCGCTTGGACGGCGCGGCGCGTGTCCGCCCGCGCCGTTCGCCCTTGCGCTCTTGCCGTCGCGATTTGGCGATGGCGGCGGCCGCGCGCCGTTTGCCTTCGGGCGTTTCGCTGAACTTGGGTTCATCGAGTGGGAGCGCGTCGCCCGCCCGTTCCTCAAACCCCAACAGGCCAAGGCTTTCGCGAAAATGCGGGGGCAGATCGGCCGCCACGTCAATCTGGCCGCCATCGGGATGGTCGATGCGCAGCCGCCGCGCGTGGAGGTGCATCTTGCGGCTGATCCCCCCGGTCAGGAACGCCGCCTGCCCGCCATATTTACCGTCGCCGACAATCGGATGGCCAATCGCCGCCATATGCACGCGCAGCTGGTGCGTGCGGCCAGTAAAGGGCTGCAACTCAACCCAGGCGGCGCGATTGCCCGCCCGCTCGATCACGCGGTAGCGGGTGCGCGCAGCCGCCCCTTGCGCCTCATCGACATGCATTTTCTCACCGCCAGTGCCGGGTTGTTTGGCGATTGGCAATTCGATCATGCCATCCGAAATCGACGGCACGCCGACGACGAGCGCCCAATAGACTTTGCGCGCGGTGCGGCTGGAGAAACTCTTGGCAAAGGCGCCCGCTGCCCGGGCATTACGGGCAACGAGCAGCGCGCCCGACGTATCCTTGTCAAGCCGGTGGACCAGCTTGGGCCGCCCCTCGCTCTCAAACTGCACGCCGTCGAGCAGCGCGTCGATATGCTCGGTGGTCTTGGTCCCGCCCTGGGTGGCGAGCCCAGGCGGCTTGTTGAGCACGATGGCCTGCCCATCCTTATGGATCACCATTTCCTGAATAAAGGCAATCTGATCGTCAGTAATCGGCGCGCGCGCGCGGGGCTTTGGCGCGTCGCTGCGCGGTGGTTCCGCAGGAGGGAAGCGCAGGGTCTGCCCCACGCTCAGCCGATCGCCCGGTGTCGCGCGTGCACCATCGACGCGAAGCTGGCCGGTCCGCGCCCATTTGGCGATGGTAGTAAAGCTGGTTTCCTCCAGATGCCGCTTGCACCAACGGTCGAGCCGGATGCCATCGTCATCGGCGGCGACGGTGAACTGGCGCACCTCGCTCATGTCAGCGCCCTAACGGCGGCAAGTGCGGCGAAAAGCGCCACCATCGACCCGACCACGGACGCCAGCGCATAGCCGATTGCCAAGCCCCAATTGCCGCGCTCAACCATCACCACCAGCTCCAGCGAAAAGGCGGAAAAGGTCGTGAAGCCGCCCAGCACCCCGACGGCCAGCACCAACCGCACCGGATCGCCCACCACACAGCGCGCCAACACGCCGGCCAGCACGCCCATCAACGCCGCGCCCACCAGATTGACGACCAGGGTGCCCCACGGAAAGGACATGCCCGCAAACGACAGCCCCACAAGGTAGCGCGCGCCCGCACCCAACGCGCCGCCCGCCATGACTAGGAAAAGATTGACCATGGCCGCGCCTAGCGCGAAGCGCGCGCTTTGGGAACCGGTGCCGCGTCGCGATTCGGTCGCGCGGGGACGGCGGCGAGTGTTTTCGCGCAGAGGCGCCGAGTGCGCGGAGGGTTTTCAGTCCCACCCGGCACCCTGTGGGCTAACCCCCTTCAGCGCAGCCGAAATCATGTGACGCGCTGGCGCGCGGGTATGAGTTTTCGATGATAAGCCTCGCCCGCATCCTGCGGCTGCGCGAACAACAAGGCGCTGCCACAACGACGCCCGTCAGCGGCCGTTATTGGCGACCAGATCGACCTGCGTGCCGCCCGCGATCTTGCGCACGAACACCGCATAAGCATCATTGCCGCGCGTGCCCGCCAACACATGCCCCTCGCTATCGGCCTGATGATCGGCGGAATAGCCCGCATTGGTCGCGCGTGTATAATACCAATCGATCATCGATTGAACCGGCGCCCGGCTGGTAAAACTGACAATGCGGGTTGCGCAACCGCCGTCCGCATTGCCCGCTGCTTCCACCACATGCGCGTCAGGATAGAGCGGCAAGTCGGCAGGCAGGCGCAGGGCCCAGCCGGTCGAATAACTGACATTGGCGGCGCATGCGGCCGTGCGTCGGTCGCGTTGACGCGCGGCCAGGCCGCCCAGCGTCACCGCCTCGCGCTGCGCCCGGCAATCGGGGCAATCGCCGTGTGGTGCGGGGGCCGATTTCGTGGCCTCGCTCACCCGCACGTCAGTGGCGACGGGCGCGCCCCGGGCGGTCGGGACGGGCGCGGCATAAGGCTGGGATGGCGGGCGGATCGCGTCGCGATTGGACTGGCTGGCCAGATTGGGGTCGACCATGATCTGATCGCGCAGCGCGCTGGTGAGCGCCGGATCGCGTTGTGCGGCCTGGGCATTGCCGTCGTTCAACTCGGCGTCGAGCGCATCGACACTATTGTCGGCGTCGACACCGCCGCACGCCGCCAGCGACAGGGCAAGCGCAAACGGGAGCAATGCAGTCAGTCTGGGAAAAGAGGCCTTGTTCATCAGCCCAACCGATGCCGGAAAAGGGTTAACATCACGTGGCGCACAAGTGCTTTATACTTGCAATACAGTGGGTGTCCCGCTATCCGGGGGCCGTGCTGAATATCCTTTCCATCCTGATCGGACTGGTCGCGTTGCCGATTGCACTGGTCGGGTTTGTGCCGCTGTTGGGGGCGCTCAACTGGCTGGCGATTCCCATTGCGATTGTCGGAGCCGCCATTGGCTTTCTCTCGAGCCAGCGCTCTGGGCGCAATTTCAATATCTTTGTGATTATTGTCGGCTGCGTCCGGCTCTGGCTGGGTTTTGGGATCCTCTGACGCGCAAGCGGCGGGGGATCGCGCCCCCGCCGACCCGACTTAACGGCAGCGCTTGTTCGCTGTCAGCGTGCGATCCACCGCGCGCCCCGCCAACGCGCCGCCTGCCGCGCCCAAGGCTGTCCCCAGCAACCCGCCATTGTCGATCGACCGGCCAACCAGCGCCCCGCCGACCCCGCCGACGATCAGGCCAGTGGTGCCATCCGAATGCCGACAATAGGTGCGGCCATTGCGGGTATAGGTATAAGCGCGCTGCTTCTTTTCCTTGGCTTCGGCCTGGCCCGGCACGCCGAGCGCGATCGGCGGGGTCGCCACCCCGATCAGCGCCAGACTCATCATTACGGTGCGCATGACTATTCTCCTCGATGCTGTCGTTGACACTCATTGCGACCCCGTTCTTTTGCGCGCGCCTTCATGAACCTGACACAACATACGGGCAAAGCGCGGCCAACGGCGGTGCGGGCACGGTGAGTGGCACGCATTTGTCCCCGATATCCCCAGTATCCACAGCCGCTGAACGCGGGATTCGGCTTGGCGCGACTCGCGATTGGTGAGACCATCAATGGGTAAGCAGAGAGCAAGACCAGCGGGAAACCAAAGGAAAGGCAACTGTTTAGGTCGGTTGATTGGCGCAGGTAGCTTTGGCAAACCGCGACGATCCTCCGGCGGAACGGCGATCGGGGATGACGGGCTGGCGCGCCGCTTTGGCGGCAGTGCGCAAGGCTGAACCGGGCCGACGTTCAAGGGCATGGCAGGACACCCCATGGGTGAAGCGCAATGCCGATCGTTCACGGCCGACCAACCGGCAGATGGAGGATCAGGCGCAAGCCCGGATGCTTCAACCTCCGGCCGACTCGAACGGGAGCGGTCACACCGGATCCATGCTCCTGTGGCACGGTTCGGGTTGCCGCCGAAACCAGGTGGCGCGCCGCAATCGCGCAAGCGAAGGCGGATCGGTGCCGAAGTCCGGCGACAGGGGGCTGGCAGCAATGCTGGCCCCCATTATGTTTGTCCGCGCCCCATTCATGGGCGATCCCACCCCAATCACCCCGTGCCAAATCGGCAATCGGTGCTACACCCGTCGCACCACTGCGCGGGGGATCCGACCAATGCCAGACAACGCACCACTGCGCAGCAGCCGCCCGGCACCCTATCGCGGGATCGCGGGCGAGCTGGTCCGCTGGCTCAGCATGGCCTATCTGCGGCTATCGGGTTGGCGGATGGAGGGCGACTGGCCGCCGCTTGCCAAGGCTGTGGTGGTGGCCGCGCCGCACACGTCGAACTGGGACGGTATCAACATGCTGGCCGCCGCGAGCTATTACCGGGTGTCGCTGCGCTGGATGGGCAAGAAAAGCCTGACAACGGGTCCATTTGGCCGGGTGGTGCTGTGGCTGGGCTGTGTGCCGATCGACCGCGCGGGCAGCCATGATGTTGTGAGGGCGATGTCAGATGCCTTTGCCGCGACCGACCGCATGATCCTTGCCATCCCGCCCGAGGGGACGCGCAGCCTGACCCGCGAATGGAAAACCGGCTTTTATCATATCGCGGTTCGGGCGGGCGTGCCAATCATCCTGACGGTCCTTGATTACGGCACGAAGACGATCCGCATTGCCGGCGTCTTTCACCCGACTGGCGATTATGCCGCCGACATCGACGCAATCCGCGCGCCCTATCGCGACGCGGTTGGGAAAGTGCCAGAGGGTTTCGCGAACGTCAGCTAAGCGCTGTTCCAGCCAAGCCGAACCAATGGACACACCCACCCGCAGGTGGAACCAATTCCAAGCCCGCGCTATAGCCGGATGAACAGGTTCAGGCTGGCGACGTGGTTCACCCGGTCCGGCCCGCGCCGAAACACGGTCTGGTTGAGATAACCGGGCTCCAGATTGACCTGCTTGCCAAACGGGATCGACAGGCCGACAAAGCTGCGCACCTGGTCAACCCCGGCGCGCGCGCCCCAATCGGTGCTGTTGACCGCGTAAAACCCCTCGACAAATACGACGCCAGACAGCTTGCCACCCCGCCGCACCGGCATTTGCGCGCGCACAAACTGGCGCAACCGCACGCCGGTATCGCGCTGGCCCTCCACCATGCGCTGTTCAATCCGGGAACGGCCCCAAACATAAAGACCGCGCGGCGTGCGCAAGATCGGAAAACTCAACTGCTGCCACAACCGATGTTCGTCGGTGGCCGCGCCATTGACAGGGTCGGTATGGACAAACGCATAACCAAAATGCGCGGTCGTATTGCGCCCCAGCCGGACGCCAATCGCGGGCCGCAACAAGGTCTGAGTTGCCCGGGTGGCGTCGGTCAGCCGCGTCTGCGCCTCTGCCCAGAATACCAGATCACCGCGAATCGGCCCCTGGGCCAGAAACTGAGTCCATGCCTGACCATCATCCTGCGCCAGCGCGGGTGCTGGCAAGGCGAGCGACAACGCCGTCAGCACCCAATGACGAAGGCGCTCCATCAGGCGCGCACCAGCCCCACATCGACAAAAGGGCGCGGCTCGACCGGCGGCCCGCTCAGCTCTTGCAACTCGCGCTGCCAAAAGCCGACATCAATCCACTGCGCGTGCTTATAGCCAACTTCACGGTACACGCCTGCGCGTCGGAAACCGACCGATTCGTGGAGCCGGATCGAATAATCATTCGGCAGCGCAATGCCGGCAATCGCCTGAGTAAAACCCTGAGCGCGCAGCGTGTCGATCAGCGCCTGATAGAGCACGCGACCAACGCCCTGCCCCTGCGTCGCGGCCGCCACATAGATTGTCGTCTCCACCGCATAGCGATAGGCTGGGCGGTCGCGAAACCGCGCGGCATAGGCAAAGGCGACCACGCCGCTGCCGTCCTCATCGCCGTCATCGCCCTGCGTCGCGACCAGCCAGGGATAAAGTCCGTCAGAGGCGGTCATGCGCGCCCGCATCTGACGCGTGTCGGGGGCCTCAACCTCGAATGTCGCGGTGCCGGTCAGCACATGGGGCGCATAGATCGCGGCGATCGCGGCGGCATCTTCGGGGCGCGCCGGGCGCAGCGCGATCATAGCCCGATCCGCGCCAGGAACAGAGCCAGCAGCGATTGGTCCGCCGCGCCAGGCCGCACCGGGGCAAGGGCTGCACATTCCAGGCAGCGCGCCTGCACCGCCGCGCCCGCCGCCAACCGCTTCACATCGCCCAGTGCCTGCGCGAGCACCGCGCGCCGTTCCGCCGCCAGCCGGGTGAAGGCATCACCAAGCTCGCCCTTGTCCTCATCCCCGTCGCGCAGGAAATCGTTCAGGAGCGCCGCCCAGCGATCCGGCGCCTTCTCCAGATATTCGGCATGGACTTTTTTCGGGTCGAGCCCGGCGCGCTTGGCGGCTTCGTCCAGCGCTTCCTGAAGGCCGCCAAACCGGTCCACCAGCCCGATCTGGCGCGCGGTGCCGCCGTCCCACACGCGCCCTTGCGCAATCGCATCGACTTGCGCGGGCGTTTTCTTGCGCGCCTTGGCCACGCGGTCGATGAACTGGGCATAGCCATGCTCGATCCCCGCCTGAAGGATCGTGTCCACCTCGGTGCTGAACCCGCCCATCACATCGGGCTGGCCCGACAGCGGCGTCGTCTTCACCCCATCGCTGGTGATGCCCAATTTCGCGAGGCTGTTTTCGAAACTGGGGAGGATGCCGAAAATCCCGATCGAACCGGTGATTGTATTGGGTTCAGCAAAAATCACATCGCCCGCAGTCGCCACCCAGTAACCGCCCGATGCCGCAACCGACGCCATCGAGATGATCACCGGCAACTTCTTGGCCTTTGCCTCCATCAACGCGCTGCGGATCGTCTCCGACGCGAGCGCCGAGCCGCCGGGGGAGTCGACGCGCACCACCAGTGCCTTCAGCGATTTGTTGCGAAGGCCATCTCGGATCAGCGCCGCGATGCTGTCACCGCCCGCCGTGCCGGGGTCGGCGCGGCCATCGACAATGTCGCCCGCCACCGTCACCACGCCGATCGCGTCGCCCGTCTTGGGGAGCGGGTTTGCGGCAAGATATGCGTCATAGCGAATCGCTGCAAAAGCAGTGATGCTCTTTGGCCGCCCGACCCCCGCCAGCGCCGCCACGCGCTGTTCGAACGCGGCCCGATCCCCCAGCTTATCGACCAGGCCAGCGCCAAGATTGGCCTGCGCGATATCGCCCTTCGCCGCCGTAATCACCTGCGCCGGATTGGTCAGGTAAGCCGCGACCTGCGCCTTGGGCCGCGCCTTGGCGACAGTGTCGCGCCAATCGGCGGCAATCGCCCCGTAAAGCGCGCGGGCGGCCTCCGCCGATTCAGGCGATTCATCGGTCCGGGTATAGGGTTCGACGAACGACTTATATTTGCCGACGCGATAAACATGGAGATTGACGCCAAGCTTGTCGATCAACCCCTTGTAATAAAGCCGCGATCCGCCGGGGCCACTGAACAGCGTGCCTCCCATCGGGTTCATCCAGATTTCGCTGGCATGCGCCGCCAACCGGTAGCTGCTGTCCGAATAGGCGGTCGCATAAGCGAGCACCGGCTTGCCGCTGGCTCGCACCCGGCCGATTGCGGCCCCCACTTCGTTAAGGGCGGCGGGCAGCCCGCCCAGAAACCCGTCCACATCCAGCACGACCGCCTTCACCCGCTTGTCGTCCCTGGCGGCATCAAGCACACGGATGACATCGCGCAACCGATATTCGCGCGGGCCACCGCCGCCGCCAAAATCAAGCTGGGCGGGCGCGGGCTGTTCCACCAGCACGCCGTCGAGCGCCACCACCAGCGCGCCATCGCGCACCGCCGCCCGGTTTGGCCGCGCGGATAACCCCGCGAACAACACGCCAAAGAACAACAACATGGCGACGAGCACCAGAGCGTCCTTAATTCCGACCAACAACCGCCAGGCAGCGCGCAACAATTTCACAGCAAATTCTCCAGATCGCCCGAGCAATTAAGGCGCTAGGCGTTCATAGCGCGACGTGTATGGCAAGAGCAATACGCCATTATTGCTAACATTACGGTCCGGTAGCGTGACAGCCAGAGCGCGGTGGGATAGAAGCCGATGGTGACGCCCTCCCCCGCCAGCTTCGCACCGATCGTCCGCGCACCCGCCACCCTGGCGGATGAAGTGCACGCGCTGATCCGGCTGGCCGCGCCGCTCGCGGGGGCGAATCTGCTGCAAATGGCGGTCTATGCCGTCGACGTCATTTTTGTTGCACGGCTTGCCCCGGTAGAGTTTGCCGCATCCACGCTGGGCGTATTTCTATACGGGATCGCGCTCTGGGCGCTGCTGGGCCTCGCGACGGCGTGCGCGCCGATTATCGCAGCGGAACTGGGCCAAAGGGCACACGCGGTGCGAGAGGTGCGGCGGTCGTTTCGGATGGCGCTCTGGCTGTCGCTGTTCGCGTCGATCCCGTGCCTGATCGTGCTCGCGCATGGCGAGACGGTGTTCCGGCTGGCCGGGCAGGACGCGGTGGTCGCGCAGCGCGCGGGCGCCTTCCTCGACATTTTGCTGTTCGCGCTGGCACCAAGCGTAGCGGCAGGGGTGATGCGCACGGTCGCAGCAGCGCTTGGTCGGCCAAACTGGGCGCTTGCGGTCACGGTCATGGCGCTGATGGTCGGGATTGCCGCCAACTGGGCGCTGGTGTTTGGCAATGCGGGCTTTCCAGCACTGGGACTAGAGGGGTCGGCGCTTGCCAGTCTGGTCACTACGCTCGCCATGACGACGGCGTTCGCCGCGATCCTGGTGTTCGACCCGCGCTTGCGCCGATACCGGCTGTTCGGGCGGTGGTGGCGACCCGAATGGCCGCGCCTGATCGAGATTTTGCAGCTCGGTCTGCCGATCGCGCTGGCATTTACGCTTGAGGGGTCGCTGTTCGGCGGGGCAGCGGTGCTGATGGGCCTCATCAGCGTGACCGCCGTGGCGGCGCACGCGGTCGCGCTCAACATTGCCGCCATCACCTTCCAAATCCCGCTCGGCATTGCCCAGGCCGCCACGATCCGGGTCGGCATGGCGTATGGCGCGCGCGACCCGGTGTGGATCGACCGCGCGGGCCGCGCCGCGATTGTCGCCGCGATCAGCTTCATGGCGATGACGGCGTGCGCGATCTGGTTTTTTCCGCGGCTGTGGGTGTCGGCCTATCTTGACCTTGACGCGCCCGCGAACGCGCAGACGGTGCCGCTCGCGGTCAGCTATCTGGCGATTGCGGCGATGTTCCAGTTACTCGACGGGGCGCAAGTCGTGCTGGCCGGAACATTGCGCGGGTTGCAGGATACGCGCGCACCGATGTTCATCGCCGGATTCGGCTATTGGGTGGTCGGCTTTGGCACCGCCATTGGCTTGGGCTTTTGGCTGGGGATGGCGGGTGTCGGGATTTGGCTGGGCCTTGCCGCTGGATTGCTGGCGGTGTCGATCTTGCTGCTTTGGCGGTGGATGCAGCGCGCGCGACTGGGTCTGCTCCCCACCTAGCGACCATAAATTTTTTGATGGAAGGGCCGGGTGCGCCGGTTGACGGGCGCGAACCGCAACCACATATGCCCAATGTTGGCACTCAACAGGCTTGAGTGCCAGTAACCGATATCAACTTTGAACAGAAAGGATGGAGCGCATGAATTTTCGTCCACTCCACGACCGCGTGCTCGTTCGCCGCGTAGAGGCCGAGGAAAAGACCGCTGGCGGGATCATCATTCCCGACACTGCCAAGGAAAAGCCGCAGGAAGGCGAAGTCGTCTCGGTCGGCAGCGGCACCCGCGCCGATGATGGCAAGATCACCCCGCTCGACGTCAAGGTCGGCGACAAGATCCTGTTCGGCAAATGGTCGGGCACCGAAGTCAAGGTTGGCGGCGAAGACCTGCTGATCATGAAGGAATCGGACATTTTGGGCATTGTCGGCTAACGCCGCGCCCGGTTCATCCCATTCACCCTATTTGAATAAAGAGGAACATCACCATGGCAGCGAAAGACGTAAAGTTTTCGCGTGACGCGCGCGAACGCATTCTGCGCGGCGTCGACATTCTCGCCGATGCGGTCAAGGTTACGCTGGGGCCAAAGGGCCGCAACGTCGTGATCGACAAGAGCTTTGGCGCGCCGCGCATCACCAAGGACGGGGTGACGGTCGCCAAGGAAATCGAACTGAAGGACAAGTTCGAAAACATGGGCGCGCAAATGCTGCGCGAAGTCGCGTCGAAGACGAACGACATCGCCGGCGACGGCACGACCACCGCAACCGTGCTCGCGCAAGCGATTGTGCGCGAGGGCATGAAGTCGGTCGCGGCCGGCATGAACCCGATGGACCTGAAGCGCGGCATCGACCTGGCCGTCACCAAGGTCGTCGAGGACATCAAGACCCGCTCACGTCCGGTGTCGGGCACCAAGGAAATCGCGCAGGTCGGCATTATTTCGGCCAATGGCGACACCGTCGTCGGCGAAAAGATCGCCGAAGCGATGGAAAAGGTCGGCAAGGAAGGCGTCATCACCGTTGAGGAAGCCAAGGGCCTCGAATTCGAGCTTGATGTCGTCGAAGGCATGCAGTTCGATCGTGGCTACCTGTCGCCCTATTTCATCACCAACCCTGAAAAGATGACAGTCGAGCTTCAGGACCCCTATATCCTGATCCACGAAAAGAAGCTGTCGAACCTTCAGGCGATGCTGCCGATCCTCGAAGCGGTGGTGCAGTCGGGCCGTCCGCTGCTCATCATTGCCGAGGACATCGAGGGTGAGGCACTCGCCACCCTGGTCGTGAACAAGCTGCGCGGCGGGCTGAAGGTGGCCGCTGTCAAGGCACCGGGCTTTGGCGATCGCCGCAAGGCGATGCTGGAGGACATTGCGATCCTGACCAAGGGCGAAATGATCTCCGAAGACCTCGGCATCAAGCTGGAAAGCGTAACGCTTGCCATGCTGGGCCAGGCCAAGCGCGTCACCATCGACAAGGACAACACCACCATCGTCGATGGCGCGGGCGACCATGACGCGATCAAGGCACGCACCGAAGCCATCCGCGCGCAGATCGAAAACACGACCAGCGATTATGACCGCGAAAAGCTGCAGGAACGCCTCGCCAAGCTGGCGGGCGGCGTCGCCGTGATCAAGGTTGGCGGCTCGACCGAAGTTGAGGTCAAGGAGCGCAAAGACCGCGTTGACGATGCGCTGCACGCGACCCGTGCGGCCGTTGAGGAAGGCATCGTCGCTGGCGGCGGCACCGCGCTCCTCTATGCGACCAAGGCACTTGACGGGTTGAAGGGTGGCAATGACGACCAGACCCGCGGCATCGACATCATCCGCAAGGCGCTCTACGCGCCGGTTCGCCAGATCGCCTCGAACGCGGGGCATGACGGTGCGGTGATCTCGGGCAAGCTGCTTGACGGCGGCGATCCCGATGTCGGCTTCAACGCGCAGACCGACGTGTATGAAAACCTCGTCACGGCGGGCGTGATCGACCCGACCAAGGTGGTGCGCACTGCCCTTCAGGACGCAGCCTCGGTCGCGGGCCTGCTCATCACCACCGAAGCGGCGGTGAGCGAAATGCCCGAGGACAAGGCGGCGCCCGCTGGCATGCCCGGCGGCATGGGCGGCATGGGCGGCATGGACTTCTGATCCAAAGGGCGAGCCCTGCGCCATGCTGGTGCAGGACTCGCCCAAGGACGGGCGGCGGATCTGCCAAGCTCCGCCCAACAAGCCTTGGCTTGGACCCGGGACCATGCGATACCCACAAAGTGACTAAACTAACCGCAAAGGGCCGGGGAAGTAATTCCCCGGCCCTTTCGCTTATCCCCACCCGGCGCGCAGCAGCACGACAACACCCTTTCGCGCGCGCGCGCGCTTCGCTAACGCTGGCGGCCATGCTCTCGCGCCCTTCCGCCTGCCGACGCCGCGCATGACCCGCCTCGCGATCTTTGACTGCGACGGCACCCTCGTCGACAGTCAGCACAATATCTGCACAGCGGTCGAGGAGGCGTTTGCCACCAACGCGCTGGCCGTCCCCCCGCGCAACGCGATCCGCCGGATCGTCGGACTCAGCCTGGTGGAGGCGATGCGGATGCTCTTGCCCGACTCCGATGGCGCGCTGCACGAGCGGATCGCCAAAGATTACAAGGACGCATTTTTCCGCCTGCGCTCGACCGGCGCGATGGCGGAAGAACCACTTTATGATGGGATAACCGATCTGCTCTCCCGGCTAAGTGCGGCGAGATGGATGCTGGGGGTGGCGACCGGCAAGTCGGACCGCGGACTTGCTCATATCCTGTCGCATCACGGCATTGCCGGACATTTCATCACGCTCCAGACCGCCGACCGTCACCCCTCCAAACCGCACCCCGCGATGATCGAAGCGGCCATGCGCGAAGCAGGCGCAACGCCCGGCACCACCGCAATGATCGGCGACACCAGTTTTGACATGGAAATGGCCCGCGCCGGCGGCGTGCGCGCGATAGGGGTCAGCTGGGGCTATCATGCGACCACCGACCTGGTGGAGGCAGGCGCACATCACATCGTTGATGATACAGGCGCGCTGGCCACAATACTGGAGCAGCTATGACCGACACCGACCGCCTCGCGCAGACGCGCTATTACGTCATGACGCTCGCGCGGATTTCAGGCGCGGCGGGCGCAGTGCTTGGCATCGTCATCCTCGCCCGCGCGACGCAATGGGGGGATCAGGTGATTGGCGGGGCACTCACCCTGGCGTCGCTGTTCGAGATGGCGGTCGTGCCGCGCGCGCTGGCGGCGCGGTGGCGGAGCCCGCCCGGCGGCCCGGACCTGCCCAAGCCGTGAAGCGGTTCTGGGCTGATGTGACGGTCACACCCGATGCCGGGATTGCGCTTGACGGCAAGCCTGTGCGCACGCCGGGCCGAGTGCCGCTGATCCTGCCGACCCCGGCGCTTGCCGAAGCAGTGGCGCAGGAGTGGCGCGCGGTCGAGAGCGAGATTGACCCCCGCGCGATGCCGCTGACCGGACTTGCCAATGCCGCAATCGACCGTATCGTCCCCGACCCGGCGCGATTTGCCGCAGGGCTTGCCGCCTATGCCGAAAGCGACTTGCTCTGCTACCGCGCTGACAGCCCCGCCGAACTGGTCGCTCGGCAAGCAGCCGCCTGGGATCCGCTGCTCGATTGGGCGCGCGCGACCTATGGAGTGGAGTTCGTGGTCACGACCGGGATCATGCACCAGCCGCAACCACCGGCAACGCTTGCCGCCCTTCGCCAGGCGATTACCGCGCAATCGCCGTTCGCGCTGGCCGCGCTATCACCGATCGTCACGATCAGCGGGTCGCTGGTCGCGGCGCTCGCGCTAGCTGAGGGGGCAGCGGGTGCCGAGGCGGTATGGCTCGCCGCCGAACTCGACGCCGAATGGCAGGCGGAGCAATGGGGCGAGGATGATCTCGCCGCCCCGGCGCGCCAGGCGCGGCGGCGCGACTTTGATGCCGGGGTCCAGTTGATCGGCCTGCTGCGCTGAAACTACTTCATCAAATGGCGGATAAAGCCGATCAGCCCGGTCTGACGCGACCGTTTTAGCCGTTCGGCGGCCAAAATCGTCTGCACGTCGCGAAAACACTGATCGACGTCATCATTGACCAGCACATAGTCATAACCGTCCCAATGGCTGACCTCGGCGGCCGCGCGCTGCATCCGCGCGCCAATCACATCGGCCGAATCGGTCGCACGGCGGATGAGCCGCTCGTTGAGTTCCTCCATCGACGGCGGGAGGATGAACACCCGCACGACATCGCCACCCGCAATCTGGAACAATTGCTGCGCGCCCTGCCAGTCAATGTCGAACAGCACATCCTTGCCGTGCGCCAGCATCGCATCAACCTGTGCGCGGGGCGTGCCATAGCGATGGCCAAATACGTGCGCCCATTCGAGAAATTCGTGGTTCGCGACCATCGCGCGAAACCGTTCCAGATCGACGAAATGATAATCCGCGCCGTCGACTTCGCCGGGGCGAATCGGGCGCGTTGTCGCCGATACCGACATGGCAAGGTCAGGCTCCGCCTCCAGCAGCATCCGCGCGATGGTGGATTTGCCCGCGCCGGATGGCGAGGAGAGCACGAACAGCACGCCGCGGCGCTGAAAACCATGGGGGTCGTGGGGTCGGTCCATGCGCGCTAGTGGCGTAGCACGCGCCGCGCCGTCAAGGGGCGATCAGCCCATCATCTCGGGGCGAACCAGCCGATCAACGGTCGCCTCGTCGACCAGACCGGGCGCCCGCCCCGCCTGCCGCCCCGCCTGCCGCAGCGTCAAGCCGTGGTGGACACCACGCCCCCTGCGCCGATCATCCGTTTAGCGTCATCAAGCCGAAAAAGCCGTTGATCTGGCGAAAGCGCCCCTGCGTGTCTAGACGCACCACGTCGAACCCGTCGATCAGCTTCGCCCCGTCGATCATGATCGCCCAGTGATAGCGCGCGCAATCATGGTGGAGATCGATCGCCGACGTCCGCAGTGTTACGGCACCGGGCCGGGTACGCTGAAAATCAGCAACCATGTCCAAAAATGCGTCGATCCCGTGAATCTGGTGCAACGGATCGGTGAATTCGACATCGGGCGCGACGGCGGTTTCGAACAGGGCACGGCGCTTGCTCGCGTCCCATTCGTTCCAACCGGCCAGAAACGCCTCAAACGTCTGGGGCACCGATGCCATCACTATTTCTTGCGCTTGAAATCGACCGACACCACATTCGATCCGTCATCGCGCGCGCCGCCGTCATTTTCGGCCTCATCATGCGGCTCCGGCTCGTCGGGGCCGTCATTGGCCTGAAAGCGCAGCTCGAAATTGACCGCCGGGTCATGGAAACCGGTGATCGCCGCATAAGGTATGACCAGTTTCGACGGCACCTGATTAAAGCTTAACCCGACCGAAAAGCGGGTGTCGTCAACCTTCAAATCCCAGAATTTATTCTGGAGGACGATCGTCATTTCATCCGGGAACCGTTCGATCAGCCGCTTGGGGATTTCAACACCGGGAACTTGCGTCTTGAAAGTGATGTAAAAATGATGGGCACCGGGCAGGTCGCCGCTGCCCGCAATCGACCCGAGCACACGCCCCACGACCGCGCGCAGAGCCTCCTGCACGATTTCGTCATAGGGAATCAGGCTATCGGGCAGGGCGTCGCTCATTTGTTAATTGACTAACGCCGTTCGCGGGGCGGTCAAGATTGCGCGCGCTGAAACTGGCGCTATGGGAAGGGGATGCGCAGCGCCTCCATTTCCCGCACCACCAAAGAAACCGCCATCGGCGTGACCGTCAACCTTGACGGCACCGGGGCTTACACAATTTCGACGGGCATTGGGTTTCTCGACCATATGCTTGAACAATTGTCGCGCCATTCGCTGATCGACCTCGAGGTGAAAGCGGTGGGCGACCTGCACATCGATCAGCACCACACGACCGAGGATACAGCGCTCGCGATTGGCGAGGCTGTGGTGAAGGCGCTGGGCGACAAAGCGGGTATCCGCCGCTATGGCGACGCGCTCTCGCCGATGGACGAAACGCTGACTCGAGTGGCGCTCGACATTTCGGGGCGGCCGTATCTGGTTTGGAAATCGGCGTTTTCGACGACGCGGCTCGGCGAAATGGACACCGAATTGTTCGAACACTGGTTCCACAGTTTCGCACAGTCGGCCGGGCTCACGCTCCATGTCGAAACGCTTTACGGGCATAACAACCACCACATCATCGAAAGCGCGTTCAAAGGGCTGGCGCGCGCCCTGCGCACCGCAATCGAGATCGACCCTCGCAAGGGGAGCGCGATTCCGTCGACCAAGGGCGTGTTGTAGCAATGGCGGAACGGATCGCGCTGATCGATTACGGCGCGGGCAATCTTCACTCGGTCGCAAACGCGCTGAAGGCGGCGGGCGCTGGCACGGTGGAGGTGACGGCGAGCGCCGCCGTCGTTGCCTGTGCCGACCGGATCGTTTTGCCCGGCGTCGGCGCGTTTGGCGCGTGCGCGGCGGCGCTTCGCGCGCTGCCGGGCATGACCGAGGCGCTGACAGTGCGCGTCATCGGCGGCGGGGTGCCGTTTCTGGGCATTTGCGTCGGGATGCAGTTGATGGCGACGCGGGGCCATGAATTTGGCACGCACCCTGGCCTGGGCTGGATTTCGGGCGACGTCGCGCGGATCGAACCCTCAGGCGACGATGCCAGGATCCCGCACATGGGGTGGAACGATGTTGTACCCGCCACCCCCCACCCGCTCATCGAACCGGGCGAGGCCTATTTCCTCCACAGCTATGCATTCAGCGGCAGCGATGTCGTCGCCACCACTGCGCATGGTGGCCCGGTGGCGGCGGCGATTGGCCGCGCCAATATGCTCGGCGTGCAGTTTCACCCCGAAAAGAGCCAGCGTTACGGCCTTGCGCTGCTCGAACGTTTTATAAAGTGGCGCCCATGAGCCTGATCGTCTTTCCCGCCATCGACCTTAAGCAAGGCCAAGTTGTTCGCCTGGCAGAGGGCGATATGGCCCGCGCGACGGTCTATGGCGATGATCCGGCGGCGCAAGCGATGCTGTTCGCAGGCCAGGGCGCGGCGCACCTCCACGTCGTCGATCTCGACGGCGCCTTTGCGGGTGATTCGGTGAATGGAGAGGCCGTCGGGGCCATCGTCGCGCGCTTTCCCGGTCATGTGCAGCTTGGCGGCGGCATCC
>DHHS01000078.1:36996-43725 GCA_002403415.1 Sphingomonas sp. UBA4766
TGCAGCTTGGCGGCGGCATCCGCACCCGTGCCGCGATCGAACGCTGGTTCGACATCGGCGTCGCCCGCGTGGTGATTGGTACCGCCGCGCTCGACGATCCCGACCTGGTGCGCACCGCCGCCCGCGATTTTCCGGGGGGCATTGTCGTCGCCGTCGACGCGAAGGATGGCATGGTCGCGACGAAGGGTTGGGCCGATGTCTCTACCACCAGCGTCGTCGAGCTCGCCCGGCGGTTCGAGGATGCAGGGGTTGCCGCGCTCCTCTTCACCGATGTCGGGCGCGACGGATTGCTGAAAGGCGTGAATATCGAAGCAACCGTCGATCTCGCCCGCGCGGTCGACATTCCGGTGATTGCGTCGGGCGGCGTAAAGGGGATTGCCGACATCCACATGCTGGCGCTGCACGTGCGGTCAGGGATTGAGGGGGTGATTACCGGCCGCGCGCTCTATGACGGGCGGCTGGACTTGTCGGTCGCGCTGGAAGTCGCGGCGGCGGCGTGACATGACCGTCCGCGCGCGCGTCATCCCCTGTCTCGACGTGGCCGGGGGCCGCGTGGTCAAGGGCGTGAACTTCGTTGACCTGCGCGATGCGGGCGATCCGGTGGAGCAGGCGCGCACCTATGACGCGGCGGGCGCGGACGAGTTGTGCTTCCTCGACATTACCGCCAGCCATGAGGACCGGGGCACGATCCTCGACGTGGTTCGGCGCACCGCTGAAGTCTGCTTCATGCCGCTGACGGTGGGCGGTGGCGTGCGATCGGTGGAGGATGCGCGCGCGCTCTTGCTGGCGGGGGCGGACAAGGTGGCGGTCAACAGCGCCGCCGTTGCGCGGCCCGAAGTGGTGGCCGACATCGCCGATCGCTTTGGCAGCCAGTGCGTCGTTGCGTCGGTCGATGCGCGGCAAGTGACGCCGAGCCGCTGGGAAGTGTTCACCCATGGCGGGCGGCGCGCGACCGGGATTGACGCCGTTGCCCATGCGCTGCGGCTGGCGGAGCTTGGCGCGGGCGAGCTGTTGATCACCTCGATGGACCGCGACGGGACACGCCACGGCTATGACCTGGCGCTGATCCGCGCCGTCGCCGATCAGGTGTGCGTGCCGGTGGTGGCCAGCGGCGGCGTGGGCGGGCTTGGCGATCTGGTGGCGGGCATTGTCGAAGGGCGCGCAAGCGCGGTGCTCGCCGCGTCAGTCTTTCACTTTGGCGAGGCGAGTATCGCAGACGCCCACTATGCGCTTGCCGCCGCCGGTGTGCCCGTGCGAACCCCGATCAGGTAAGGGTCGCCTTAACCCGCGCGCGCTAGTCCTCTGCCATGCACAGCACCGCCTCAATCGTCAGCAGCCCGCCTCCGCCCGCTGCCCGCACCGCGCCAGAGGCATCGGATGTCGCGCTGTTCGTGATGGCCGCCGCTGGCGTCTGGTTCGTGCGCCGGGCGCTGCGCCGTCGGTTTGCGAAGGCGCGCATGTCCGCAAAGGATTGACGCACGCACGCGGCTGCGCCAACCCGCTCCCCATGGCCGCCGACCCGCTCACCACGCTGGAAACCACCATCGCCGCACGCCGCGGGGCGGACCCCGCCTCGTCCTACACAGCGCATTTGTTTGCCAAGGGGCGCGCAAAAATTGCGCAGAAGCTGGGCGAAGAAGCCGTTGAGACAGTGATCGCCGCGCTTGGCGACGATCGCGGCGCGCTAGTCGCGGAAGCTGCCGATCTGATGTTTCATTTGGCCGTGCTGCTCGCTGATGCCGGGCTCAGCCTCGACGATGTCCGCGCCGAACTCGCGCGGCGCGAGGGGCAATCGGGCCTGACCGAAAAGGCCGCGCGAACGGAGGACTAAATGCCCATAGACGCAACCCAGCCCTATGATGACAACAATGTCTTTGCCCGCATCCTGCGCGGGGAGATACCCTCAAAGCGGGTGCACGAGGACGATCACGCGATCGCCTTTCACGACATCAACCCGCAGGCACCGACGCACATTCTGGTGATCCCGCGCGGGGCCTATGTCAGTTGGGACGATTTTGCCGCGCGGGCCAACGACGCCGAGATCGCCGGATTCGTCCGCGCAGTCGGCATCGTCGCGCGCGCCGCCGGGCTGGTCGAGCCGGGATACCGGTTGCTGGCGAATACCGGCCCGCACGCGCATCAGGAAGTGCCGCACCTCCATGTACACATCCTCGCCGGACGGCCGCTGGGGCCGATGCTGATGCAATAGGGGATTGCGCAGGCCCGATTTGCGACTAGGCTTTGCGACCGGAAACGATAAGCACCGCGAAAAGGCGGGGTAAAAGGGATAATTACTGATGGCGACACGTCCGCAACCGGGCTTTTTGACGCGCATGTGGGGCCGCAAGACCCTGGCCCAAGTGCAACGCGAAACCCAGACGAGCCAGCTGAAGCGCACGCTCGGCTCATGGAATCTGCTGTTGCTGGGCATTGGTTGCATCATCGGTGCGGGGATTTTCGTGCGCACCGGCAATGCGGCGGCTCTTCATGCCGGGCCTGCGGTCCTGTTGTCATTCGTCGTCGCGGGCATCGTCTGCGCCTTTGCCGGGCTGTGCTATGCAGAGCTTTCCTCGACGCTGCCGGTATCGGGTTCGGCGTATACCTATAGCTATACCACGCTTGGCGAATTTGCCGCGTGGATCATGGGCGCGCTGCTGCTGCTCGAATACGGGCTGGCCGCGTCGGTCGTGGCGGTGGGCTGGTCGGGCTATGTCGTTAGCTTGCTCAAGGATTTCGGCATCGTCATCCCGCCACAATTGACTGGCCCGGCGGGCTATCCCCTGCTGAAGGACGGGGTGCAGGTGGTGATCGACGGCGTGCCCGTATTCACCCAGTTCAACCTGCCCGCGTTCTTGATCTGTACCGTATTGTCGATCCTGCTGGTGGTCGGCGTGTCAGAAAGCGCGAAGGTGAACAACGCCATCGTCGCGATCAAGGTGGCGGTGATCGTTGCGTTCATTGTCATTTGCGGCGCGACGGTGCTGATGGATCTGCCCGCGCGGATTGCCGCGAACTGGACGCCGTTTATTCCGCCTGCCGAACCGGGCGAAGGCCATTTTGGCGTCGGCGGTATCCTGCGCGCCGCCTCGATCGTCTTTTTTGCCTATATCGGTTTCGAAGCTGTCTCTACCGCGGGACAGGAAGCGAAAAACCCGAAAAAGGACATGCCGTTCGGCATAATCGGGTCGCTGGTCGTGTGCACAGTCCTGTACATGCTCGTGGCGGCGGTGCTGACGCTGATGGTCAATTACAAATCGTTGAATGTGCCCGATCCCGTCGCCGTCGCGGTCGACAGCATGGGGCCGCAATGGGCGTGGTTTGCCGGGATCATCAAGGCAGGCGCCATCGTCGGGCTGACGTCGGTCGTGCTCGTGCTGATGTATGGCCAGACGCGCATTTTCTACACCATGGCGCGCGACGGCCTGTTGCCGCGCGTGTTTTCAGCGGTGCACCCCAAGTTCCAGACGCCGTGGATCAACACGCTGACCGTCGGATTGCTGGTCGCGGTGGCGGCCGGGTTTTTCGATATCAACATTCTGGGCGATCTGACATCGGTCGGCACGCTGGCGGCGTTTGCGATTGTCTGCCTGACGGTTATCTGGTTGCGCATCACAGCGCCCGACCTGCCGCGCGGGTTCAAGGTGCCGCTGGGCCCGTTGCTGCCGATCCTCGGCATCGGATCGTGCCTGTATCTCATCACCGCGATTGAGGCGAAGGTATTGTGGTTCTTCGCTTATTATTCGGTTGGCGCGGTGCTGGTCTATTTCGCCTATGGCATTCATTTCAGCCGCCTGCAGCAGGACAAGGACGAAATGGACGCCCCCGACATGGGTGAGTTTCCGGGACCAGTGCACCCGCACTGATCGCACCGGCACGCATGGGAAAGGGCCTGCGGGGTCGTCCCCGCAAGCCCTTTTCCATAATCCACACAGCGTAAGCGCTACGCCACTGCCAGCCCCATTTTTGCCGCCGCCAGCGCTTTGAGATCGACCATCGGTCGCGCCCCGACATGACTGATAATCTCGGCCGCGCAAATCGCACCAAGCCGGAGCGAGTCCACCAGGTTCATCCCCTGCGCCTGACCGTGGAGGAAGCCGGCAGCGAACAAATCGCCTGCCCCGGTTGTATCGACCACCCGCTCGATCGGCTCGGCGGCAACGGTCGCGCTCTGCCCCCGACCGATCGCCAGCGCGCCCTTTTCGCTGCGGGTGACGACCAGCAGCGGCACTTGCTCGGCCACCCGTTGAAGTGCGTGTTCGAACACTTCTTCATTGGCGAGCGCGAGCAGCTCATTTTCATTGGCGAACAAAATGTCGATCAACCCCTCGGACAGCAATTGGCGGAAATCATCGCCGTGGCGCGAGATGCAGAACACATCCGACAGGGTGAACGCTACTTTGCGACCCGCCGCGCGTGCCATGCCGATGGCCGCCCGCATCGCCGCGCGCGGTTCCTCCGGATCCCAAAGATACCCCTCAAGATATAGAATTGCTGCCGATTCGATCAGCGCGCGATCGATGGCAGCGGCGGGCAGGAATTGCGACGCGCCCAGAAACGTATTCATCGTGCGCTGACCATCGGGCGTCACAAAGATCAGGCAGCGCGCCGTTGATGGCTCGCCGTCACGTGCGGCGGTGTCAAACGCAACGCCGGTGGCGCGAATATCATGGGCGAACACCTCGCCCAACTGGTCCTTCGCCACTTGACCGATAAAGCCTGTCTTGCCACCCAGCGCGGCAATCCCCGCGACCGTATTGGCGGCCGATCCGCCGCTCGCCTCGGTACCCGGCCCCATTTTGGCGTAAAGCGCATCAGCCTCAGCCGGCGAGAACACCAACTGCATCGACCCCTTGGTCATACCCTGTTCGGTGATGAAGCCATCATCGGCATGGGCAAGCACGTCAACAATCGCATTGCCAATCGCGACAACGTCCAGCGTGGCGGGCGAAGCGGCGGGTGAAGCGGCATCGTAAACAGAGTCAGTCACGGCAATCTCCTGGCAAACGCGTGGGTGCCGCCTATCGCTGCACGTGCGATTGCGCAACCGGGGGGCTTGCGGGGCGGGCCGGTTCGTGATTCTGAGAGACGGCAAATCGGGAGGAAGTGGTGCGGCGTTTGCTGGCAAGTCTGCTGCTGATGGTGAGCGCGTGCACGACCAGCACCACGCCGCCCCCCGTCACACGCGCAGCCGCCACCCCGATCCCATCCAAGCCGACGCTGCCGCGCGGCGGGCTGGAGCGCGTGTTGGGCCAGAGCGAGCGCAGCCTGATCGCGCTGTTCGGCAAGCCCGACGCGGCGTTGACCGAAGGGACGGCGCGCAAGCTGCAATTTGTGAGCGGCATCTGCATTCTCGACACCTATCTCTATCCCAAGGGGGCAGGCGCCCCGGTCGTTACCCATGTCGATGCGCGCCAGCCCAATGGCAGCCCGATCGACCGCGCGTCATGCGTCGGCGCCATCGCCCGACGCGGCGGGGGCAAGTAACTGCGCGAGCGCCCAGTCGGCGGCTTCGCGCACGACCGCCGAGTCATCGCCCAGCAACGCGCGGAGCGGCACAGCCAGCCGCGCGTCACCGCTATTTCCGGCGGCGATTGCGACATTGCGCACCATTCGCTCCCGCCCGATCCGCTTGATCGGGGAACCGGCAAACACCGCGCGAAACCCCGCATCATCCAGCGCCAGCAGATCGGCAAGCGCGGGTGCCGTCAGCTCGGCACGTGGCAGGAAGGCGCGGTTGGTCGCCGCCGATGCTGCAAATTTGTTCCAAGGGCACACCGCCAGGCAATCGTCACAGCCATAGACACGGTTGCCAATCCCGGCGCGCAGGTCGTGCGGGATGGGACCCGCATGTTCGATCGTCAGATACGACACGCACCGCCGCGCATCGAGCTGATAGGGGGCGGGGAATGCATTGGTCGGGCAGACGCGCTGGCACGCATCGCATGATCCGCACGCATCGCGACCGGGTGCGTCGGCGGCGAGATCGAGCGTCGTGTAGATCGCGCCCAGGAACAGCCAGCTCCCATCGGCGCGGCTGACCAGATTGGTATGTTTCCCCTGCCACCCAATGCCGGCCGCCTCGGCCAGCGGCTTTTCCATGACGGGGGCGGTGTCGACAAACACTTTCACGTCACCGCCCGCCTCCGCCACGATCCACCGCGCCAGCGCTTTGAGGGCGCGTTTGACGACATCGTGATAGTCAGCGCCTTGCGCATAAGCCGAAATGCGCCCCCGCATCGGTTCGCCCGCCCGTGCAAGCGGATCGACGGCGGGGGCATAGCTCATGCCCAGCGCAATCACGCTTTGCACCTCGGGCCACAGCCCGCGCGGGGAAGCGCGCTCCCGCTCACGCGCCGCCATCCAGATCATGTCGCCATGCCGCCCCGACGCCAGCCAATCACGCAACCGTTCGCCCGTCTGTGGCGCCGCATCGGCAGGCGCAATTCCGCAGGCATGAAAGCCGACATGAGTGGCGTGTTGCTTTAATCGAGCAGCGAATGACTTGTCTTTATTCATCTTCGCCCGCTACCAAGGGTGAAACCGGATCGCCCCGTTTGCGATCATATTATGTTTTTTGGTGTAGGGGGACTGGCTTGCAAAGCAATCTGGCGATCAGCGCGACGGGGCTGGTGAAACGTTTTGGCGAGCGGCGCGTGGTCGACGGCGTCGATATCGCCGTGCCCAAGGGCATGATCTACGGCGTGCTCGGCCCCAATGGTGCGGGCAAGA